>CAOMHR010000078.1 GCA_948482865.1 Christensenellaceae bacterium | reverse complement strand
GCTTACAAAATGGAAGACGTATGCGACAGCGCAAAGCGCAGCGAAACGGTTTGCAACGAACTTTCTTCAAAACTTCTGGATTTGTCGGAGCAGTCAAGGCGCAGCGAAACGGCTTATACGACCCTTTCCGATAAAATCGACGCGGTTTCGGTGAGAGTGCAGCTTTACGGCGAAGAGAGCGCGAGAGCGGCAGCGGCGGCGCAGTCGGTCAATTCCGTTCCCATGCCCAATCCCATACCCTATCCTGCATATGTCAAAGAAGACGTTGATTACGAAAAACTTGCGGAAAAGGTTGCGGAGCTTATTTCCGCGCGCGAAGTTATTTCGCCCGACTATATCGCGTCAAAGGTGGCGGAACAGATTATCGTTCCCATGCCCGAAGCCGATTCGACCAACGTCAACATAAAACTTGACGAAGGCAATATAGCAAGACAGGTTGCCGACTATCTCAATCTTAACGGACTTAGCACCAACGTGACCGTAGACGAAGAAAAAATTGCCCGTCACGTTGCGGACCTTATAAACGTGAACGGCGTAAAAGTCGTTTCGGAAACTTATGCGCAGCCTGCGCCGCAGGCTTATTCGCCCGTTCTTGACGAAGAAGAGCTTGCAGACAGAATTGCGTTGAAAGTCGGAAGTCTTAAAGCTGAAGACTTTGAAATTCTTGTCGACGACGACGGCTGTTCGTCCATTTCAAAATCCATTACCGATAAATTAGACTACGCCGCAATTTCGGAAGCGGTTGCAGATAAACTGCGTTACGCGCTCGATTTGGCTCAGTCTGAAGAACCCGACTACGAAGAAATGGCGGCGCGCATCAGCGAGAAAATTACGGTTGCCGGCATAAACGAAGACGCGATTGCGGACAAAGCGGCGGCGGTGCTTTCGAATTACCTGCCCGATTTCGATATGGACGAAATTTCCGCAAAGGTTACTGACGCGGTTATAGACGTTCTTAACGCACAGTTCGCAAACCAGCCCGTCGGCAACGTTGAAATCGATAACGAAAAACTCAGCAACGAAATTTCCGAAAGGCTTATCGAGTCGCAGGCGGACCACGACTACGACATCGTAATAGACGAAGACGGAATTTCGCGTATGACCGTACTCGTTGCCGAAGAAGTGGAAAAGGGTACGGACGCGCGTTTCAACGCGATTGAAAACTCTATTGCGGAACTTAAAGAGATACTCGCAAGCGGCGCGAACGGTAACGTAGAAGTTGTCGATAGCACCGTAACCGAAGAGCGTCTGAACACTATCGACGAAGCTATCGCCGAAATCAAGGGAATGCTTGAAGAAGGCGTGAACGCAAATACGGACGAAGTAGCGGAAGAACGCTTCAATAATGTTGAGCAGGCGATTGCCGAAGTTAAAGAAATGCTTGAAAACGGCGGAGAAACCGTTCCCACTGTTTCGGAAGAGCGTCTGGATACGCTGGAAAACGCTATTGCGGAAATTAAGGGTATGCTTGAAAACGGCGCGGTCGGCGGCGTTGACACCATTGTTGAAGAGCATTACAACGACGAACGCCTTAACGCGATTGAAGACACTATTGCTGAAATTAAAGATATGCTTTCAAACGGCGTAACCGCGAACGCGGACAACGCTACCGAAGAGAGATTTACCGCAATCGAAGATTCCATTGCCCGCATAAGGGAAATGTTTGAAGAAGTTGCGAATAACGGCGAAGCAAGGATTACCGAAGAGCGTTTCAATGTCGTAGAGCAGAGAATTGCGGAAATCAAGGAAATGCTTGAAAGCGGCGCGGTGGAAGACGACGAAGACGGCGTTGACGACCGTTTCAACCAGATAGAACTCAAAATTACCGAAGTTAAAGATATACTTGAAAGCGGCGCGCTTATCGCAAGCGCACCCGTGAGCGAAGCGGCGGCTTCTTCCGCGGTTGAAAAGCAGGAAGAAGAACCCCTTCTGAAAGTCAGTGAAATCATTTCGCAGCCCGCTCCCGTAATTACTCCCGCTCCCGTGTTCGTACCCGTTGAAGAAGACGAAGATGAAGAAGAGGAAGAAGATTACGACGACGGCGACAGGCTTGAAAAGGACACCGACGACAGCGGCGACGGCGAAGATTTGTACTTCGGCGAAGAAGGCGTTGACTTCTCTAATATGATGAAGTTTAACCGTTCGTTCATAGCAAGGATAATTCAGGGTACCGACCAGCAGAAGAATTTTTACGGCGCGGTAAAACAAGCCCTTCTTTCCTACAAAAAGGTTAACTCAAACATTGCCTGGGGCGCGGAACGCTTCAACAAGGGCAGGGAAACCATAGCCCGCTTCAAAATACGCGGAAAGACGCTTTGCCTGTATCTTGCGCTCGATCCCAACGAATACAAAGTTTCGGTTTACCACCATCTGGACGCATCCGAAAACAAGTCTATGAGCGGCACGCCGATGATGGTGAAGATAAAGAGTCCTTTGGGCGTTAAAAAGGCTATCAGGCTGATAGACGAAATGCTTGAAGCCCGCGACGGCATAAAGCGCGACCTTTTAGAGCGCGACTATGCGGCTATGTATCCTTACGAAACAATCGAAGAACTCATTGAAGAAGGTCTTGTCAAAGACGTAAGAAAGAAAAACAAAGGTTAAAACTTTTTTAGGGGGTTGATAAAAAGTCAACCCCCGTTATTGTAACAATATTGATGTAACGGAGAAATAAATTGAACAATCAGAATGAAAACAAGCGCACGGCATTTAACGGCTGGCGCAATCCAAAACCCAAAAAGCAGGACAAGCCTGCCGCGGCAAAGAAGATAAAAGAAGCGCAGCCGCAAAAACCCGCAAAGGAGAAAAACCCTATACGGCAACAGCATTTAATAGGCTCTAAACGCGTTAAAATAATGTTTTTCGGCGGCGTGGGTGAAATAGGCAAAAATATGACCGCAATAGAGTGCGGCAACGACATTATAATTATAGACGCGGGCGCGATTTTTCCCACCGAAGAAACGCCCGGGTTCGATTTGATTGTGCCCGACATAACCTATCTTGTTGAAAACAAGCGCAAGGTAAGGGGGGTAATTTTAACCCACGGACACGAAGACCATATAGGCGGCGTACCCTATCTTTTAAAAGAATTTAAAGTCCCCGTGGCGGGAACCAAGCTCACTCTTGCGCTGGTTGACAACAAACTGCGCGAACACCGCATAAACGACGCAAAGCAGATAAACGTAGTGCCCGGTCAGGTGTTGCAGATGGGCTGCTTTAAAATACGTTGCGTAAACGTAAACCACTCGATAGCCGGTTCGCTTGCGCTTACGATAGAAACGCCGCAGGGCGTAATTTTCCACAGCGGCGACTTCAAAATTGATTTAACGCCGGTCGCGGGCGAAGCAATCGATTTGAAAACCATTTCCGATTTAGGTTCTAAGGGCGTTCTTTTATATATGGGCGAAAGCACAAATATCGAGCGCAGCGGTTTTACCATGAGCGAAACGGTGGTGGGGGCGACCCTTGACAGACTGTTTGCCGAAAATGCGGACAGAAGGCTTATTATAGCTACTTTCGCGTCAAACGTGCACAGGCTTCAACAGATTATGGATCTGGCGGTGAAGCACGGGCGCAAGGTTGCGCTGTCGGGCAGGAGTATGCTCAACGTTGTTGAAGCGGCTGAAAAAATAGGCGAAATAAATATCCCCGATAAAATTTTGGTGGATATATCAAAGACCAAAAATATGCGCGACAGCGAAATTGTCGTTGTGAGCACGGGAAGCCAGGGCGAACCTATGAGCGCGCTTACACGTATGGCGAACGGCGATAATTCACAGGTGACCGTCGGCGCAAACGATACCGTAATTATTTCGGCGACGCCCATACCCGGCAACGAAAAACTAATTTACAGGGTAATCAATAACCTTTACAGAAAGGGCGCGAACGTGATTTACGAAAGTCTTGAAAATATTCATGTGTCGGGTCACGCTTGCCGTGAAGAGCATAAAATTATGCACACCCTTTTAAAGCCCAAGTATTTTATTCCCGTACACGGTGAATACAGACATCTGAAAAAGCACGCCCAGCTCGCCGAACAACTGGGTATGACGGAAAGCCGTATTTTCATTCCGGATATAGGCAACTGCGTTGAAGTTTCGCAAAAGGGCTTGAAGCGGCTTGCGGACGTTCCGTCGGGTTCGCGCCTTATAGACGGCGAAGGGATTGAAGACGAAAAGGCGAGCGTGATAATAGACGACAGGCGCCAGCTTTCGGAAGAAGGACTTTTCATAATTTCAATCGCGGTTTCAAACGGCGAAGTGGTGGGGGAACCCACCATAAACTCGCGCGGGTTCGTGTTCGATTTCCACCGCGACTACAACAGGGAAATGCGCGAAGTAATTGCGCGCGCGATAGAAGGTTACGACCTTTCCCGCGGCACGGTTGACGAGCTGAAAAAGGTTATAAAACGCAATTTCAGAAATTATCTTTTAAAAAAGACAAAGCAGTCGCCTATGGTCGTACCCGTAGTGGTTGAAGTATGAGCGGCTTCGGATACGCGCACGGCGACACGTCCAGGGGTGAGCGGGAGTCGCGCACGGCGGTTTTCAACGGTGTTGCGTTGCCCGCAGAAATTGCCAAGATAAGGGAAAGGGCGTTCGCCCGTGAAATTCCCACCGCAGACGACGAAACGTTAAATTTTATATGCACGCTGGTTGCGGCGTTAAAACCTTCAAACATTCTCGAACTCGGCACGGCTACGGGCGTTTCCGCCGCCGTTATGCTCGACATATGCAAGGACGCGCACCTGACTACCGTAGAGCGGGAGCGGGCGTTTTACGACGAAGCGTTGCGGAATTTCAAATGTCTCGGAATGGATATGCGCGTAACCGCACTTTACGGCGACGCATATGAATGTCTGCAAAACCTGCGCGGACAGTACGACTTTATATTTATGGACTGCGCAAAAGTCCAGTATATAAAACTTTTGCCGCTGCTTAAAAATATGCTTAAAAAAGGCGGCGTTCTGCTTGCGGACGACGTACTGCTATACGGCTGGCTGACGGGTGAGGTCCCTGTTCCGCAAAAGCGGAAAATGCTGTACAAACATATTAAGGAATATATCGACGCGGCAACGCGGGACGGCGAACTTTATACCACTGTTTTAAACGTCGGCGACGGGCTGGCGATGAGCGTAAAAAAATGAAAGTTGAACTTTTGGCGCCTGCGGGCAATTTCGAAAAACTGAAAACAGCTTTTTACTTCGGCGCGGACGCGGCTTACGTCGGCGGCAAAGATTTTTCGTTGCGTTCGTTTGCGGATAATTTCACCCGCGACGAACTGGAAAACGCCGTTAAACTTGCGCGCTCTCTCGGTAAAAAAATTTATGTAACCGCAAACATTTTTGCGAAAAACAAAGATTTGGCGCTTCTGGAAGATTATTTTGCTTTTTTGCAGTATATCGGCGCCGACGCCGCAATAGTTTCTGACAGCGGCGCGGTCTACGCCGCAAAAAAAGCCGCGCCGAAATTGCAGTTACATATTTCAACGCAGGCAAATCTGACCAACGCGTACGCCGTAAAATTCTGGCGCGAACAGGGCGCAAGCCGCGTAGTGCTTGCCAGGGAACTTCCGCTTGAAGATATTGCCGGAATACACGCAGCCGTTCCCGATATGGAACTTGAAGCCTTTGTTCACGGCGCAATGTGCATTTCGTATTCGGGCAGGTGTCTTTTATCAGACTATCTTGCAAACCGCCCGTCCAACCGCGGCGAGTGCGTTCAGGCTTGCAGGTGGAATTACCGTATAAAAAAATCGGACGGCGCGCAGGACGGCGGCTGGCTGGATATCGGGCAAGACGAAAAAGGAACTTACATTTTAAACAGTAAAGACCTTAATATGTCCGCCCACCTTGAAAAACTTGCCGCCGCGGGGGTCTGTTCCTTTAAAATAGAAGGCAGAATGAAGTCCGAGTACTATCTTGCGACAGTAATAAACGCATATCGCCGCTGTATTGACCACGGCTTTGACGGCATTGTCGAAAGCGAGCTTTTAACCGCGGCGCACAGAGATTACACAACCGCGTACGCCTTCGGCGAAAATTGCGCGACGGTGAATTATAACGACAGTCAGACCAAGGGCGACTGCGACTATATCGCAAACGTTTTAAATTGCTCAGACGGATTTGCAACCGTGGAAATGCGCGGCAGGTTCAGGTGCGGCGACGAGTTGGAAGTGCTGTCCCCTTCGGACAGTTTTAAAAAGACTTTCAAATTGGATTGCGCTTTCACTTCAACGGGTGAACAGGTGAGCGACTGTAAATTGGTGCAGGAGCATTACAAAATCAACTGCCCCTATAATCTTTCCGCAGGCGACATTTTAAGACGAAGAAAACTATGAATTACAAAGTAAAAAACATTTACGGAAAAACGCGCGGCGGAAAAACCGCCGTGTCTGTACCCGGGTCAAAAAGCATTACCGCCCGCGCCCTTTTGATTGCGGCTTCGGCGGACGGCGAAAGCACTCTTCACGGCGTGCAGTTTTCAGACGACTGCAAAACGTTTTTGCAGTGCCTTACGGATTTGGGCATAGAGTGTGAAGTTTTCGGAAATTCCGTAAAAATAAAGGGTTGCGGCGGCAAACTGAAAAAGGACGTTGCTGAAATTTTTGTGGGCAGCGCGGGAACTGCGGCAAGGTTCCTGCCCGCGTTTCTCGCTTTTCAGCGCGGCAGTTATTCTCTGACCTGTTCCGAACAGATGAAAAACCGCCCCGTATCTTCCCTGATAAACACGCTTAAACAGCTGGGCGCAAAATTCACTTTTTTACGGGAGCAAAACTCTTACCCCTTTATAATAGAAGGCGCGCTTTCGCCCGAAAACGAAGTAAGCGTAAATATTGACGAAAGCAGTCAGTTTTTGTCTGCGCTTTTAATTTCGGGCATATGCGCAAATGCGCCGCTGACCATAAAGACGGAAGGTTCGCATTCTTTGGGTTACGTCGATATGACTGTTGAAATTATGCGTTCGTTCGGCGCCGAAGTCGAAAAAACAGAAGACGGTTACCGCGTCTGCGGGGCGTACACGGCAAGGACTTACGAAATAGAGCCTGACGTTTCCGCCGCCTGCTATTTTTATGCGGCAAACAAAATACTGGGTACCGATATAACCGTTAACGGTTTAATGCCGGACAGTTTGCAGGGCGATATGAATTTTATAAAACTTCTTAAAAATTTTGACGGCGGTAAAGTGGATATGGGCGGCTTTTCCGATCAGACATTGACGCTCGCCGCGATTGCGCCATATCTTAAAAATCCTACCGAAATATGCAACGTTGCCCATATACGCAGACAGGAATGCGACAGGATAGGGGCGATAGTTAAAAATCTTACCGCTATGGGCGTCAGGGTCGAAGAATTTGCAGACGGCGTAAAAATTTATCCGTCCGCGCCCAAGCCCGCAAAAATATGCACGTTCGGCGACCACCGCGTTGCAATGAGCTTTGCTGTTACGGGACTGCGCGCCGACGGAATAGAAATAGAAAACGCCGAAGTCTGCTCAAAGACTTTCAAAGATTTTTTCAC
>CAOMHR010000077.1 GCA_948482865.1 Christensenellaceae bacterium | reverse complement strand
AAATTAACATATTCGATCTTCTCGAAGCAAGCCGATACATCTCTGCTTTCGCGTACATTTCTATCCACGCGTTGCGCGCTTTCAACGCCGTCACTCCAGCCAGTAAATCGGTATCCTTCACTTGCTACGGCATACACCTGAGTACAGTTACCGCCCACTTCGACCGTTTGACTTAGTTCTCCATAAATTATCCCGCCGTTAGAAGCTGAATAGTTAATATATACATACTCTATCTTTTCAAAATGTGCTGTAACAGTTTTATCTTCTTTGATGTTTAAATCAAGCCTTTGAGAATTCTTTAATCCGTCGCTCCAACCGGTAAACCTGTATCCCTCTTCCGCTTCCGCGTAGACCTGTGTGCAATTCTTTCCGCTTTCTACAGTCTGGTTTATTTCTCCGTAAACTATTCCGCCCTCTTCCGCTATGTATTTAACGTTGAACATTTCTTTACCGCAAGCGAAAAGAGTTACAAAAAATAAGCTTAATACACAAATCGATATTAAAATTATCAATCGTTTTTTCATATTTTTTTTCCTTTGCCATTAATAGTGTTTAGGAGTATTGCGTAGCAATACTCCACCGAGACATAGAAAATGTCTCGGAAAAATTCCGATACATTATATATTAAGTTATTATTTACGGTTAGTCAAATTTTTCCGTCAATCAAATTTTTCCATTGATTTTTTAAATAAATCCATTGCGCCACCGATATTTTTACTGATGCTGTCATCCATATAAAAATTTCTCTCTAAATTTGAAACGCAACGGACAAATTGAACCAGTTCTGTTCGTAGTCCCTCGCCTTCATTATCATAAAAATACGGTTTATTCTGTGCAGAATTTTCATATCTGACTTCAAAGTAACCAGACTTCCACCAAGGCGACGGCACATAAATATACCCTTTCGTGCCGGAAATTCTTAAATCGCCCTCCGATTTTATACCGATGCCAACGTTAACGGTAGCAATAGCTTCTTTGTATTTAATCGTAATTTTTGTAAATATATCTTTAATTCCATCAGAATTGAGTGTAAGGAAAAAGATATCATCAAACTCGCAGCCTAAAATTTTAAAAACCGGCAATAACGCAATCGACCCCCAACCCGTAAAACTTGTATAATACTTTGTCTTTTTTAACCACTCGTACATTTCAAGGCTTGTACAGGTTACATCTATATTTTTTATTTCGCCGATAATCCCACTCTTAACGAGCAAAACCAAACGCAAAAAAGGCAAAGCATACGCGGTTTTGATTGAATCAAAAAGTTGCAAATTGTTTTTTTGGGCTATTTCAAATAATTCTTCTGTTCTGTCGGCAGACAGCGCAATAGGAGACTCTGAAATTACGTGTTTTTTTGATTCAAGCGCCTGCCTGATATATTTATAACGTTCTTCGGGGCGCACAGCCACATAGACCACGTCATTATTTAAAAGTAATTCGCTGTAATCCGAATAACGTATAACGGATCTTAAATCAAATTCAATATTTTCTTCACTTAAAATACCGTTTATTTTAAGCCCATTTACAAACTGAACCTGTTTATAAAATTTTAAAAGCGTAGGATCGCTTCCAACAATTCCTATATTCAGACATTTATCGGACCTTAACTGAGTGCTTGAAACCCCTTCTGTTCTCGGCAAATATACTACCTGACAATATTCGTTCAGATAATCGAATTTACCTTTCCAATCCGAGCCAATTGCAAAAACCGAAACGCCATTTCTTATTATGTCGTCAATTTTCTGCCCGACGTATTCTTCGGGTATAACCTCATCGGCGATTCCAGTATTTTTTACGGCCTCCATTCTTTCCATCAAGCTTTGACGCACGTTTATCTTACCGCGCGTAACGTCAAAATTTTCCGTCGTTACGCCTACAATAAGATAATCACCCAAAGCTTTGGCTCGTTTCAAAACATTAATATGCCCTTGATGCAGCAAATCAAATGTTCCGTAAGTTATTACCTTAATCACAATTTATCTTCTCCGACAGTAAACATTCAGACAGCGCATTTACAAGCTTATCATAATCATTTTCGCATAAATCACCCATATGTCCTACACGAAAAACCTTTTCTTTCAAATTCCCACCGTTAGGACATACAAAAATTCCGTATTCATTCATTAATAATTCAAAGAGTTTATATGCGGATTTGTTCGATTTTGTAATAGTTAAGGAAGTAACCGAATTTGAACATTCATCTGCAAATATTTGTAACGGTAATTTGCGTATTGACGCACGAAAATATTCTGCTTTATGGCGAGCTTTTTGCAATTCGTTTTCTATTCCGCCTAAACTGATTATATTATTCAATCTCTTATTTAACTGTAAAATCACGCCTACCGCAGGCGTAAAAGGCGTTTGTCCGCGTTTACCGTCAGCAAGATATTTTTTTAAATCAAAATAAAATGAATTTATATTATTTGCATTAATTCTATTTAATGCATTTTCGCTAAAACACATAATTGAAAGTCCGGGAGCTAAACCGAGAGCTTTTTGCGAACCAGTTATCAATACATCTATTGCGTTTGCCGTCATATCGATTTTATCGCATAAAAATGCACTTACCGCATCTACTATTAAAAATAATTTATTCCTTTTACAAAAATCCGAGATTAAATTCAAATCATATAAAACTCCTGTTGAAGTTTCACATAAATTAAAAATGAACGCAGTATAATTTTTACCGTCAAAATCAGACAGTTGAGACGCAGTCAGTGTTTTACCTGCTTCGCACTTTATTTCGTCGTAAGGAATTTCGTGAACATCGCAAATTTCACAAAATCTCGCCCCGAATGAACCGCCGTTTACTATTATTGCCTTATCGTTTCGTGTTAAAGTATTTAATACGGATGCCTCCATAGAAGCAGTACCCGAACCCGTCATAAAGACTGAACAGGAGTTTCTCGGCGCATTCAGAAGTTCACATATCAACTTGTCGTTTTGTTTCATTACGGCAGAAAATTTTTCCGTGCGAAAATATGGTATTTGTTCAGCACCAATATTCAGAATAGACTGCTCCATCATAACGGGACCGACTGCAAAGTTTAACATTATCACTCCTATAAAGAAAATTTATCAATTAAATCTAATAAATCTTTATTTGTATATTTCGTATAATTTTTATAAGACTTTTCTGTATCAAAAAAACATCTGCCGTGAATACTGACACCGTTTAAATCTTTCGGCAATTGCATATAGTCACCGAATTCTGTACGCAATACCTCATCATATTTTATGGGAATATTTATTACTATATCTTCAAATTTACATTTTTCGGTTTCTTCAAACCACTCTTTCTTCCAGACGTTTTTCTCATAACCCGGTAAAAATGAAACAAGCGCTACGGTGTCAGTCTGTCCGTTATATTTTTGAGAAAGCACATCGATTTTTTCGATAGTTTTTTGAAGCGAATGAAATAAAAAGTAAACCGATTGAATTATATTTTTTATAAAGCCCTTAACGCTTTTACTCTTATAAATTCTGTAAAAACAGATTTTTTTAAGGAACTTGATTTTTTTAGCCTGTTTGTCGCGTTTTTTCCTGTCGTCGGGAACTTCATCGTAGGGGAAAATATCAATAAAAATTCCGCAGTTTTTACCAGCTTTTAAATCAGCAAAGCTTGTACTTATTAAACACGTAGTCTCGCTGCTACGTATTTGAGCGTGTCCGTTGATATATTTTTTTTCTGTTTTATAATGTTGCAGGAAAAATTTTTCCGATAATTCGGCTTGCGCAACTTCTATAAACTTTTCAAAATCGCTTCTCGGCATCATTAAATCGATATCGTCGTCCCAAGGAATAAATCCTCGATGCCTCACTGCGCCTAAAAGGGTACCGCCCGACGCAACGTATTTCAGATTATGCTTTTCGCATATATCTATAAATATTTTAACCATTTCAAGTTCTTTTTCCCAAACTTTTCTTCGTTCGGAACTGACCTTGAAATTGCAGATTATTTCTTCTTTCGTACACATTTCGTCCTTCCTTTGTAAACCTTCTACGTCTTTCACTCCGTCCGTCACAATTTCTTCTTCACGCCCGCCGTCGTCGACAACTGTTTTTTTTCTGAACTTAGAACAAATTTTATTTTTATATATCCTAAGATAATAAAATACAAAATCTACTTTCAATATAAGTAATAAAACAAAATAAACCGCAATACCTGCGCCTATTTCAAGGACTAAAACCCAAAGCGTTTCAGGAAGAAAATAATCCATAACGAAAACGGGAACGAACATAATCAACGACGCAATTAAATATTTGTAACCGATTTTAATAAACATTTTCGGATTTATAAACTTTCTTGCAAATACAATATACAATACCGCAATCGCAAATTCTGCGCTTACCGAGGCAATTGCGGCACCGACTGACTGCAAAAGATATATAAGGAACGAGTTTAATATCAGATTTATTACTGCGCCTGCAATGAGAAACAAATTACTCGTCTTTTGTTTATTAAAAGGCGTGTAATAATGCGTACCGATAAGATTACTTATAGAAATTATAGGAATTATAGGCGAAAAAACGTATAACAACAAAATACATTTATCATAACCTTCACCGAGATATATGGGTACCAACGTTCGTGCAACGGCAATTATCCCGGTCATCATAGGCAAGGAAAAGCCGAATGCCACATTTGCAGATTTGCTTATGAGATCGGATATCTTGCCATACTCTTCCTGCGAATAATAATAAGAAATGCGCGAGCGTATTATTACAAATAAAGTAGTAACAAGCGTTAAAGGAATTTTTACAAGCTTTTCCGCCTGTTCATAGTAACCGTTTTCAAAGTCCGAATGAGTGATCAAGCCTATCATAGTCTTGTCCAGAACCGTGTAAATCTGTACTGCAACAGTCGGAATGAAATAGACCAAACATTCTTTAAAATGGCTGAACGGACGTATTTTCTCCTCTAATTTGCCTTTCAGATATTTCCTGAAAAACGGAAGACTTAAAAAGAAAGGCAAAACCGTATTCATAACCGAAAGACCGGAAGCAAGAGCCAGATCCGATTTCGATTTTACAAGGACGAATACCAAAACAACGTATATTAGTCTTGTAATTATATTTGATACGGCGAGAATTTTAAAATCTTCGACGCCCTGAAAAAACCAAGTGAAATCAAAAATAACCGAAAAAATGGACAGCGCAAAAATTGCATATATTGCGTTATTCGAAGAGTTGAATTTACTTATAAAGAAAAAACTATACGGAAGAAGGCAGGCAACTGTAAGAATAGATCGCAGTATAGTTATTTCGTAAAAAAACTTTTTTATATATGCAGGCTCTTCTCTATGAATCGCAATAACTCTCTGTCCGTAAGTTTCAATACCTAAATTTGCAAAAAGAACAAAATAAGAAGCAATTGAAGCAATAAAACTTATTGCGCCGTTACCGTCAGGTTCAAGAACACGCGCAAGGTGGGGTGTCACCAGAATAGGAACTAACACCGCAAAAAGTTTATTTATTAAACTGAATATATAATTTTTCTTTATGCTCTTGTTTGACATATTTCATATAAGTTTATAAAAGTTAGAATAAACTCATTCGCATTTAACCGTATAAAAATCTCTTTAACGCAATCAATATGCTTTTCGGAAATTTATGTTTCTCTTCTGTATTTATGATACCCGTTTCACACAACTTGTATTTTTTATATTTAATAAATACCGTAAACAGTCTTTCCGATAAAAAGCCGAATATTCTTTTTTGGTAATTATCATATTCACTTATATCGCACAATTCTTCAACTTTGAAAAGTATATTAAATAACCATTCGCAATACTCGTTTAATATGTTTGATTTAGTTATAAACATATTGTAGAAATAAACATAATTATTGTTGAATACATCGTCAAAATCATTTAAATATTCGTGGTATAATTCAGATATAACTTTTCTCGTCAATTCTATATCTTTTTTAAACCCCGACCGCTCGCAATACTGCGCTAAAACGCTTGTCTTCAATTTTCTGCGAAAAGGAACGATCATATCGTAACTTTTAAGCTTTTTAAGAATTGTTTTTTCCTTAAGAATTTTTTTGGAACTTAAAGAATTACAAAAATATCTTCTGTAATGGACTATTCCCGCATAATCATCGTTTGTATTCTTCCAAATCCAGTACAGCCCGGTCAATTCACAATAGTTTGCATTTTTTTCGGAAATATTATCACCGTTATCGTCGTTTAAAACATATTCTCCAAGTATATGCCCTTTATATGCTCCGACAAGCAAAGTTTTATAACAAGCTATTTCCGGTTTCTTATAATTTTTATGCGTGACAACGTAAACGCTCATAGTTTAATACGTACCTAAATATATTTTTCTTATCATTTCTGCAGTATCTGCAATACTATAACCTTTATCGATTAAACGTTGGGTATTATCCAAACGCGGAGTATCGATAAAGTGACATATTTCATCAACCCACGGTTCAACATCTTCCGACAAATCAAGAAAAACAACGTTTTTACCTATATTCAATTCATCAGAAACATTTTTCGAAGTAATCACGGGCAATCCCGACGCCTGCGCCTCTACCCCAACGATGGGCAACCCCTCAAACCGTGAAGGCAAAACAAAAACGTTCATTGCCTGATAATAATCTTCCGCATTATTGACGTTGCCGACAAAAATCACTCTGTCGTCTAAACATAATTCTTTTGTCTGCTTAACTACATCTTCCAGCAGCTCGCCAGAGCCCAACAGCAACAGATAAGATTTTTCAATCCTGTTTTTTAATGCACTGAATATTTTTATTAAAAACTCGTGATTTTTCTGATAAGAAAATCTTCCTACGTGTCCCACAACAAAAGCATTCTCGGGAATCCCGTATTTTTTTCTTATATCAGCATCTTTGCGTCTATTGTATCTGAATTTTTCTATATCAACGCCATTTCTTATTTCGATAAGTTTTTTTGATGCGATTTTCTTTGGAAATTTCCAAAACCCTGCGACTTGCGAACAAGCGCAATAATGAGTGGGACATTTTGAAATAGCTGAAAATGACAAAGCCTTGACTATTCGATACTTCAACGTTTTCTTATCTGCGGCGCAATGAGAATGTACCAAGATTTTTTCTATCTTAGCTTTTTTCGCCGCTTGTGACGCATATTTCAAAACAGATATACTGCCAGAATGAATATGAATTGCATCATAACTGTTTTTCTTTAAAAATTCCAGTAATACTTTGTAAATATTTTTTCTGCTTTTTCCCGGTGTAAATGGGAGATTAAACGCAAAGACTTGTCCGCCTCTGCTTTCAACTACTGATTTATAAAAATCATTTTCACAATAATATGGAGTCAAACAGTCTATCTGCAACTCCGACATATCAATCGTATTTATTACGTTTATAACAAATGCTTCCTGTCCGCCGTTACTTATCGGCTCCCCGAAAACTTCAAGAATTTTCATTGTTCACACCCGATTCATCTAATTTAAACTTTTAAGCATTTATAATTTGTTCCCAAAAATCCAAGTATATGGCAAAACTTCGTAATTCCCTCTCAAAACTACAGTATAAACCAAGTAAGCTATATATAAAATGATATAAAATACTATAAAACCAACTCTGTT
>CAOMHR010000076.1 GCA_948482865.1 Christensenellaceae bacterium | reverse complement strand
CCATAGCTAAAGCTTTTTTATGCCCCACGCTTAGCGTGGGGTTAACTTTTAACAAATTTTAAGCGGCGCGGAACTTTGTAAAGTTCCGCGCCGCTTCTCTCTATATTCAATTCTTGAAACCGCCGAAAATATCGCCGCCGCCCGATTTTATAAGTTCGAAATACGGGTCGTTTGAAAAATCGCGTTTTTTAGTATACTCGCCGCCGAGCGCTTCGATAGCGAATTTCAGTTCCTGATACTCGATAAAAGTTATGCTCTCTTCGTCTATCTTGTCCAGAAGATATTCAAGGGCGCGTTCGTCGCCGTATGCCGCAAGATAACTTGCATGCATCGGCAGATTTTCCGCGTCGCACCTGAACTCTTTTAAAAGGATATTGAAAATTTTATCCGAACGGACCTTACAGCGCGACATAATTTCAAGCATATATTCCCGCTCGCAGTTTTTGTTATAATTTTCCACCGCGCGTTCGGCAACAGAATCGGCATTTTCCTTTATGTAGTCCACGCATCTGTTTTTCAAATCTTCGGGGCTGTCTTTATCAAGCAGTATTTCAAAATATTTATCAAGCGCCCGCATGTCCGCGCCTATAAGATTAATGGCGTAATCGCGCTCTTCTTCGCTACTGTCTAAAAGCGGTAGCAACAGTTCAACCGCGTTCCTGCTTTCGATTGCGTTACATAAATATTCTGAAACGGCAACGCCCTGTCTGAGATGGGTTGAAAGCGCTTTCACAAGTTCACTATCGCTCATCTTTGCATAAAACCCGTTGGGGGTGTCACCCACGGCTTTTATAAAGGTGTCGCCGAATTGTTTATATAATTCGGGAATTATATCTTCCCACTCGCTCTCTTTATGCTTGTCCGCGTTCTTTTTCAGATACGCGGCAAGTTTTTCGTCAAACATTCCGTCAAAGTCGTAAAGTTTCATAATTCCCCCAGAATTGCCGTAATTTTTTCTTCCGTAGTTTCAAAAAAATCACAGAGATTTTTGCGCGTAATATTCGCTTCGGTTATACCCGCCTTATAGTAGATTACCGCCGAAAGCGCGTTATGGTCTATTACCGAAAGTTTGTTTTCCGCTTCAAGTTTTAAATAAAGCTCTTCGGCGGTTCTTGCAAAGGCTTCGCCGTAGTCGCTGTCTATAATCGCAAAATGCGCCGAAAGGTTTGCATACGCTTCAATAAACTGTCTGCGCTTTGCACGCCCGAGTTGCAGGGCGCGGAAGTTTACGCGTTTGTAAATATTGCATATAACCACGCCGAAAGAATTATCTTCGTTGCGCCCGCCGATAAGGGTCAGAATATGCACTTTAAGCGAATCGGGCAGAAAGGCGTTCAGTAAAAGGTCGCACAAAATTCCGTCCAGTCCCGCCTTTACGGCGCACTCGGCGGCAAGAAATTGCAGCTCGTCGGAAGATAAATCCGTTTCGTCAAAGCACCAGCGCACGCAGTCCGACAAGTCGAGAATGCTGAAAAGTTTTTTCGCTTCCGCTTTGGAAAGTTTTGAAAAAGCCGCAAGCATTTTCAGACCGCTTTCGCGCTGGTCCTGCGGCAGACGGTAAAAATAACTCAGTTCGGAAACTTCGCCGCATTCAACGCCTTTTCTCGCGGCTTCATAAAAATATCGCGCGGTTACGGATTCGGGATACACAGTCAAAAGTTTATCAAACGCGGCAAAACATTCGTCGAATTTCCCGCAGTTGTAAGCGGAAACCGCCTTGAAGTATATTACCGAACTGTCGTAAAAAAGCTCCTGTTCCAGTTTGCAGAAAAGTTTGTACGCTTCTTCGTGCATTTTGTTTTCACAGCAAACCGTGGCTATTTTGTAAATATCGTCCGTCGCGGTAACGTTCAGAGACAGTAGCTTTTGCGCGAGAAGTTTGCTCTCTTCGCTCTTTTTCTGCTCTGTCTTGACCGCCGCAAGCGTGGTAAGCGCCTGAACGTTGTCGGGATACTTTTTCAGCAAGGCAAGGCATTCCGCTTCGGCTTCGTCACACTTGTCGCAGATTATGTCGCACATTGCAATGTAATTACGTGCAGAGCGGTAACTGTCGTTTTCTTCGTCCACTTTTTCAAACTCTTCAACCGCCTTATCGTACGCGCCCTGCTTCATCTGCTCCACGCCGTTTGAAATCACTTCCGAATAGTCGGCAAGTTTCGGCGGATATACAAATTTCAAAGGGTTTTCGTCGCGGCTTAAAAATGACGAAATTATCTCCCCGCGCGCTTCGGCGTCAAGGTCGTCCGTATCGATTAAAAGTTTGTTGTAATAGTAAGCGGAAAAATGCTCATTGCCCAGATTCATATAAGCGACGGCAAGGCCTTCGTACGCTTCGGAAAGTTCGTTTTCTTCGGCGCAGTCAATAAATTTGAACCAGCCGTTCACGCACTTTTCGTACAGTTCGATATCGTCGAAAATTTCCGCGTACAGCATATAAGAATCCGCGTCGTTGCAGTGCAAATCCGCGTTCTTGTTAAGCATTTTCAGCGCGCCTATATAGTTGTGATTTTCGACCATGTCGGCGGCAAGACTTATGAGCCTGTCGCTGCTTAAATCGATACCGATAGTCTTTTTCATTTTTATTCAAACAATTTTTCAACGTCGTCCCGCGAAAATACGTGGTCCGTGTTGCAGTAGTGGCAGTGAACTTTTACCTGCCCTTCGTCCCTGATTATGTTAAACGCTTCTTCTTTGCCGAGAGATAAAATTACGCTCTCTATTTTTTTACGCGAGCAGTTGCATTTATATTCGGGAAAAGTCTGATAAATCCTTTCGCCCGCCAGCTCGTCCTTTAAAATTTCGTTTACTATTCCGTCCGCGCCGTACTTTTCCACCACGTCCGCCGCGTTCACGAAATTTTGCATAGCTTCTTCCGCCCTGTCCATATTTTCCTGTTTTGTACCGGGCAAAAGTTGCATAACCACGCCGCCTGCGGCAACGCATTTGCCGTCCTTGCATTTTACGCCGAACGCAACCGCCGTGGGAATTTGTTCGCTTTTATCAAAGTACTGCATAAGATTTTCCGAAAGGTCTTCGCCAACAAGTTCGCATGTTCCCACAAAGGGACGGAAAAACCCGTCGTCCTTGATGACCGTGAGCGAACCGCCGTTCAGCCTGCCCTTGCAAGAACCGTCTATATAGCCGCGGATATGCCCCAGTATATTGCCCGAAACGCTGACCGTTGCCGAGTCGCCGCCCGCTTTTACGGTAAGCGAAATTGCGCCGCGCTCGCTCTTTAAACAGCCCGCCATATAAGCTGCGCAGGTAAGCATACCGCCCAGCGTTTTTGCCGAACTTTCGTCAAGATTATGAATTCTGATTGCGTCGTTCACCAAATCGGTAGTTTCAAGCACGGAAAGCGAAACTTCCCTGTCGAATATCAAAGCCTTGTATAATTTATTCATAGCCGTGTACAGATAAAATTTATCCTATCAGTTTTTTCTCCGCCCAGATGCCCTTCGCATTTTACGGCAAAACCGCTTTCTTCCAGCGCGGCGCAAACGTCGTCTTCTTCATGGATATACTGGATATGCCGCTCGTCGCTGCGCACGTATTTACCGTCGCCGCCCTTTTCGAAAAAGGTCAGATCCATAGTCACGCTTTCGCCGTTAAGGCTGTTGAACCACAGATAGGTAAGATTTTCGTTGTCTTCCGCAAATAGGTTGTTGCCTATTATATTTTTGAGTTTGTGCGCCGAGCTTATATCGAATATAAACGCGCCGCCCTTTTTAAGGCAACCGTGGACGCGGGCAAAAGCCGTTTTAAGTTTTTCGCGCGAGACGTAGTTAAGGCAGTCGTTCACCGCCACGCAGAAGTCGGCTTTGAAATTCAATTTTAGTTTGGTAATATCGCCGAGTAAAAATTCAGCGCGGACGCCTTCTTTAAAAGAAAGTTGTTGCGCCCCGTCCAGCATCTGCGGTGAAACGTCCACCCCTAACGTGGAATAACCCGCCTTTATAAGCGCGCGCGTGAAATAGCCGTTGCCGCAGCCTATATCAACGCCGCGGCTGCCCGCGCCAAGGCTTTTAAGCCGCTCAATTAAATACTGCGACCATTTTTCATAGCCGCAGTCGTTATTCAGATATTCAAACCATCTGCCGAGCGCAGTGTAAGAATTTGCCATTTGTTTTCCTATTTTTTAAGAAGATTGTCGGTTGACAGTTTCTTCTTTTTACCCTTTTTGCCGTCCGTCTTCAACGCCTTTTCGCGTTCGGCAAACAGCTTATGGTATTCCGCGTAAACAGGGTCGGACATATGCTCGGTTTCGTAAGAAAGCACGTCGTCCTTCAATTTTTCGCGTTCGGCGGAAACCTGTCCTATCGACTTGCGGTTAATCGGACCGGAAATGACGGTCAGCGTATTTTCGTCGGGAATGGGCTTAATGGGTTTGCCGATAAGCTCGCTCTTGCCTGCCGCAAGCAATTCCATAGCGACGCGCTTGTCTTCTTCCTGCTTGTGCGCCGCAAGTTCCTTGGGCGACATTGCCGCTTGCGCTTCTTCCTGAGCTTTTTGTATGTTGGGGGTAACGTACATATCCAGCACCCACTGTGTGAAACTGAACCACACCAGCAACATAAACGAGAAGCCCAAAAAGATAAATACTATATAAGAAATTAATCTGACAATATCGGTTGCCGAGCCTATTATATACAGCCATACGGGAATCATTGCAAACGCGGCAAAAAATGCCGTATGGATGGGGCTGCCTATAAGCAGTACGAAAGCGTTTTTGAATACCTGTCCTATCTTTACCCTGTAACTTACGCCCACGACAAAGACCCAAGCGCAGTAAATTCCTACCAGCACCGTTCCTATTATCGCAAACGAATAAGCGGTAAGCGGACCGTGTCTGGACTGCCCTATTGCTATTACGTAATCTTTCCAGTCGCCCAAAAGCATTGTTCCCACAAGGAAAACCATAAAAATGGTTACGGGCAGAACCGTGTTGAAATAGCAAACTTTTACGCCGTGGAAGAAACTTTTAAATGAAAATTTTCCGTGAGTGCTTAAAAGTTTTTTAACCGAATACGCGCCGCCGGCAAGTCCGATAGATGCGATAAAGCCTGCGACCACAAGCAGCGAATAAAACAACAGGTCGGCAGTGAGATGAATATTTTCGGCAAGTCCCTGCACGTCGGGATAATAGGGATAGCCCAAACCCGTGTTGGAGTTAAACGGATACATTGCGCCGAGATTGGCAATGTACATTGCGCGGAAAACCATTATGGCAACGGCAGGCGCAAAAGTTATAAGCACAAGGATGTTGATTAAAACTATTTTACCGAAGTTAGACTTGAAAATGTCCCAGGTTTCGCCCCACCTTCCGCGGGTCGCCGCCTGCCTTGAATAATCGTCGGCTATTTCCTTGCCTTCAAGGTTGTTTACGTTTAGTTTCATTATGTAAAACCTTAATAATTTATCGTGTAAGCAATAACTTGCGTACTTTAAACAGTATAAACTATTTTTCAGATAATTTCAACTGTTTTAACGGACTGCTGTAATATTTAACCATGCCGCAACCGTCTTTGTCGTCGGCGGATCATTTCAAAATTACTTTAAATTTTTAATATAGCAACGGCGGCGTTTATGCTGTTTGGTATTAAAACGCTTCAACAGATTCTGCATATGGGCGTTTTCTTCGAGTATGAGATTGGTTTCTGCGTACTCCACACCGTAATCCGGCAAACGTCCGTTAAATGCCGACACCAGCGCCATTGCAACGCCCGTATTCACGTATTTATCTATTACGCCTATCAGCGCCATATCCACTATGCGGGGCTTTTTAATACTGCGCAGCAACTTGACAATGCAGGCGGGCGTAAGCCTTCCGCCGGACTTCTGAACAGCCTTCGCCATAGACGGGAACAGCACGCCGAATGCAACTATTTTATCGTCCTTGTCCACGATAGCCGCGATAAACCGCAAATCTATAACCAGCTTGAAGTTTGCCAGCATAGATTTTTTTACTCTGTCTGTAAACGGAACGGTGCCGTAAATTTTGCCGTAAGTTTCGTCCCAGATGTTAAAAATCTGGTCTACGTATCTCTTTAAAAAATCGCGGGTGTTTTTGGCTTCCACAAATTTCAAGCCGTATTTATTAAGAATTCCCGCGCTCATTTCGGAAAGGTATTTCGCCGTTTCGTCGTCTAAAAAGAAAACCTTTCTTTCCGTCCAGTCCACGTCTTTGCCGTAGCCGCAGTTTTCTATAAGATTTTGGTAGTAGTCGTAATTGTACTGTTCTTCAAACGTGGAAAGCTGGTCAAACCCTTCAATGAGCAACCCTTCGCGTTCAAGGTCGGAAAAGCCGAGCGGCCCCACAATCTCTTCCGCGTTTTTGCTTTTTGCCCAGTTTTCAACCGCTTCAAAAAGTTTTTCAGCGACTTCGGCGTCGTTTATACAATCAAAACGCGTAAATCTCGCCCGTTTCTGCCCCCACTTTTCATTGGCGGCTTTTTGCCAGATACCCGAAATGCGACCGACCATTTTGCCGTCTTTATATGCATTGTAATAAACGGCTTCCGCTTGGTCGTAATACATATAGTTTTTATTGAAAATCTGTTTTTCGTCGCCGTATAAAGGCGGTACGAAATATTGATTGTCTTTATATAATTTCAACGGAAAATGCAAAAAATCAATCTGCTCTTTCCTTGTAACAACCTGTTTTATTTGTATCATTATTTATTCTCTCTAAGTAAAATATTCTTTTAATCTCGTTTTATGCCGCTGGAACGGTTCTTTCCGTATAACCGTACATAATACGAAATTATAAAGAAATTACCTTATTATTATAATATAAAAAACCGTTTCCGTCAATTAATCGTGAACCGATTTCGGTTTTAACGACCGCTTATTTGTTTTTTAACGCACAAGTGCCGTATAAAAAACTTTACAATTACCGCGCGTTATGATATTTTTAATATATAATATAGAATAAGGAATTAACTATGAAAAAGTTTAATGTAGGTGTAATCGGCGCAACAGGTATGGTGGGACAGCGTTTTTTGCTGTTACTTGAAAACCACCCCTGGTTTAACGTGGTCTGCCTTGCGGCTTCGGCTTCTTCGGCGGGCAAAAAATACGGCGACGCGGTAAAGCGCTGGCATATGACGGAACCCTTGCCCGAAAAATTCAAAAATATGGTCGTTATGGACGCTTCCGCCGACAAACAGACCATTGCAAAAACTGTCGACTTCTGTTTTTGCGCGGTAAATATGCCCAAAGAACAAATACGCGGGCTTGAATACGAGTATGCAAAACTCGAATGTCCGATAGTTTCAAACAACTCGGCGCACCGTTTTACGGACGACGTGCCTATGATTATTCCCGAAGTCAACGCGGAACATCTTTCCGTTATTCCCGTGCAGAAAAAGCGACTCGGCACAAAACGCGGATTTATCGCGGTAAAAAGCAACTGCTCGCTCCAATCCTACGTGCCGCTGTTGCACCCTTTGAAAAAATACGGTATAAAATGCGCGGCGGTCACGACTTATCAGGCTATCTCGGGCGCGGGCAAAACATTTGAAACAATGCCCGAAATCTGCGACAACGTAATCCCCTATATCGGCGGCGAAGAACAAAAGAGCGAAGCAGAGCCTTTGAAAATATGGGGCGAAATAAAGGACGGCAAAATCGTCTCCGCAACGTCCCCCGTAATTACCGCGCAGTGTCTGCGCGTGCCCGTATCCGACGGACATACGGCG
>CAOMHR010000075.1 GCA_948482865.1 Christensenellaceae bacterium | reverse complement strand
GCGTAAATTTCGCGGCGGACGAATATTTTTAAGTTACAGTCAATAAAATCAATTGACTAACCTTTTTGTTTGGTATATAATAGACGGGTATCAGAGAAATTTAGCGAGGTGAAAAGTATGAAGCCCGAAATACATCCCGACTATCACGAAGTGACGGTTGTATGCGCTTGCGGAGCGACGTTCAAGACCGGTACTACTAAAAACGTTGAAACGTTGAAGGTGGACATCTGCGATAAGTGCCACCCTTTCTTTACCGGTAAGCAGAAGCTTGTTGATACAGGCGGCCGTGTAGACAAGTTTAAGAAAAGATACAATATCTGAAAATGTGGCTCCAAAACAGTTGGAGCCATATTTCGTTTGACTGAGTAATTATGGCAAAATTGAAAGATAAAGAAAACAAAACAAAAAATAAAAAGACGTGTACTTACATCGGCGGGCAAGCCGTTCTGGAAGGCGTTATGATGATGGGCAAAACCTGTATGGCAACCGCGGTGCGCGACCCCGACGGCGAAATACAGGTTGAAGCCAAACGCATTTCACGCGGCAAGCACGTAAGACGGGCAAGCAAAATACCCTTTGTGCGCGGCGTGGTCAACCTTGTGCTGTCGCTTGTGCGCGGTATGAAGACTTTGATGCGTTCAGCCAAAGTTTACGGCGAAGACGAAGAAGAAGCGGGCAGGCTGCAAAAATGGATGGCGGAAAAGCTGAAAATGAACCTTATGGACGTGATTTCATTCATTTCGGCGATACTGGGCGTCATTCTTGCGGTGGGCATTTTTATCGTGCTTCCGCGCGTGCTTGTGCCGTTGATTCCCGGGGTTGTGGGGACTGCGTGGGAGTACGTCCTTCTCGGCGTGTTCAAACTGGTGATTTTTATTGCGTATCTTGCGCTCATACTCTTGTTGAAGGATATACGCAGGCTTTACCGGTACCACGGCGCGGAACACAAGACCATTAACGCATACGAACACGGCGTTGAACTCACGCCCGAAAACGTGCAGAAATGCTCGCGCATACACGACAGGTGCGGAACTTCGTTCCTGTTTATAGTGCTGTTTATAAATATAGTGGTGATTGCGCTTGTAAGCTGGGCTTTCGGCAAATACGTTTGTCCCGACATTTATTTCAGCAAACAGACTGGCGACAAAGTTGCGCGGTTTTTCATCAACCTTGGCATAGAGCTTGTTTTACTTCCATTAATTGCGGGAGTATCCTACGAGATTTTGAAGTTTTTGGCTAAGTTCGACAACAAGTTTGTTGAAATTTTCAAAGCCCCCGGAAAACTTATACAGAAAACACTGACCACGCGCGAACCCGACGGCGAAATGCTTGAAGTGGCTATTGCCGCGTTTAAAAAGGTGCTTGAAATGGACGCAGACCCTGACGTACCCGAAACCGAATTTGTAACGGGCGGATTGCTTTCGCAGATGCTTGCGGACACCAAAAAGAAATTTGCAGAAAATAACATCGACGAAAGCGACGCGGAATGGATTTATTCTCTGGTACTTGAAGTAAAGCGCAGCGAACTTTCGGGAGAGCGGGTTGTGACTTCGGCGGAAAGCAAAGAGATAAACGAGATTGCGCAAAAACGTCTTGCGGGCAGACCGCTGTGGTATATTATAGGCGATACCGAATTTTACGGTTGCAGAATAAAGGTGGACGAACGCGCTCTCATTCCCAGACCGGAAACCGAGCTTCTGGCGGAAGCGGTTGTTAAAACGGTGGAAGACGGCGACAAAGTACTCGATATGTGTACGGGGTCGGGCTGTATTGCGGTTGCGGTTGCAAAGCACTGTGCGAACAGGGGGGTAAGCGTTACGGCGGCGGACCTTTCGGACGCGGCTATTATGCTCGCCAAAGAGAACGCCCGCGCCAACGGCGTTGACGTGAACTTTATACAAAGCGACCTTTTTGCTTCGGTGCGCGGCAGGTTCAACGTGATTGTCTGCAATCCTCCCTATATAAAGAGCGGCGATATTCCCTTTATACAGAAAGAAGTGCGCGAGTACGAACCGCGCATAGCCCTTGACGGCGGCTCTGACGGGCTGGACTTTTACAGGCGGCTTGCGCGCGTAGTGCGCAGCTATCTTGCAAAGGACGGTATGCTTATTCTCGAATGCGGCGAAGGTCAGACCGAAGAAATTCTTAAAATTTTCGGCAAGCGCGACTACGCAATGGTTATGAAAGATTTAAGCGGCGTGGACCGTTTTCTTAAAATTGCATTTTGAGTTTCGGGTTTGAAGTATGCAGGACAAGATGATTGAAAAACTTGAAGATATTTACAAACGTTACTGCGGGTTGTCGGAAAAGCTGAGCGACCCCGCGGTAATTTCCGATACGGCGGAATGGACCAAGACCGCAAAGGACGCGGCGGAACTTTCGGAGACGGCGCAAAAGTATGAAGAGTACGTAAAAACCGTAAAGCAGCTTGACGACGCGCGCGAAGCGTTGAAAACCGAAACGGACGGCGAAATGAAGGCGCTTTTGCAGGAAGAAACGGAAGAGTGCGCAAAACGCAGGGAAGAGATTTTGGGCGAGCTGAAAATTTTGCTGTTGCCCAAAGACAAAAACGACGACAGAAACTGCATTGTGGAAATACGCGGCGGCGCGGGCGGTGAAGAAGCCGCGCTGTTCGCCTACGAGCTGTACCGTATGTACCTGAACTACTGCGAACACCACCGCCTTAAAGCCGAGCTTGTGGATATAAGCGAAACCGAGCTGGGCGGCATTAAAGAAGTTGTTTTTAACGTTTCCGGCAAAGACGCGTACAAACAGCTTAAATTCGAAAGCGGCGTACACCGCGTGCAGCGCGTACCCGAAACCGAGTCGCAGGGCAGGGTTCACACGTCAACCGCTACGGTCGCAGTATTGCCCGAAGCCGAAGACGTGGAAGTTGAAATCAGGGACGAAGATATCCGCCTTGACGTATACCGCTCGTCGGGAGCGGGCGGTCAGAAAGTCAACAAGACCGAAACGGCGATAAGGATAACCCACTTCCCCACGGGCATAGTGGTGACCTGTCAGGACGAAAGAAGCCAGCTTAAAAACAAGGACAAGGCGTTCAAAGTTCTGCGTTCGCGGCTGTACGATTATTACCAGTCGCAAAACCGCTCCGCATACGACGAACACAGAAAATCGCTTGTGGGCAGGGGCGACAGAAGCGAGCGTATCCGCACTTACAACTTCCCGCAGGGCAGGGTCACAGACCACCGCATAGGGCTGTCGCTGTATTCGTTGGACACGTTTATTATGGGCGATATAGAAAGTATGGTAGAAGCGCTTGCCGTTGCCGAGCGCGAAAGCCTTTTAGCAGGCGAATAATGCCTTAGGCTTTGCGGCGTATCTTAATTGCGTTGCCGAAGTAACAAAAATAAATTTTGCCCCGCGCCTGTCGGCGCGGGGCCTTAATTATCTTAAAAGAAGCGGAATTTCAATAATATTGAGTACGTCATCCTGAGCGAAGTCGAAGGGTCTATTGGGGAAAAAATATGAGATTCTTCGGCTACGCCCGGAATGACAATAAAAAGCGCTCGGAATGACAATAAACAATGTCACCCTGAGCGAAGTCGAAGGGTCCCCTTGGGTGTGACGGTATTGTTGGGGGATTCTTCGGCAAGCTCAGAATGACAGTAAAAAAGACGGAATGCGGTGGCGGTGCGCTTATTTGCGGCAGGTAACGCGTGAATAACGCTCCGTAAATTACGCATCGAACGCGTATTATTCTTGTCGTATTATAATTAAAAGGTCGTCCAGCTGCTTCTTCATTTGAAGAATTATATTTTGCAGTTTATCACGGCTTACAGGCGGTTCGTTTTCAGCCTGTTCAAAGTATTCGCAGGGCATTTTGTTTTTTACGATTTTGCGGGCGGTGTTTGAATTTATTTCGCAGTTTTTGCAATTTCCGCAGTTTGCGTATGACAGCCGCGCCGCAAATATTGTGTAGTGCCTGTTGTAAAATTTACAGTTTTCGCAGTTATTTAAAGTTTCCATAATTAAATTATAGCACTAACTAAAATATATTTGTTATAAACTAACCGTTAGTTAGCAACTAATTTAATGATACATTAAGTTTATAAGATAGTGCGGTAAACCGCGGTTAAGTGGGTGTTGACAGGCGGCGGAATTTGGGATATAATGGCAATATGAAAAACAATAAATCTACCGAAGATTATCTTGAATGTATCCTTTTACTGTCGCGCGAAAGCGAGTACGTGCATAGGGTTGACGTTGCCCGCCGCATAGGCGTATCCCAGCCCGCAGTGCAAAAGGCGATAAAAATTTTGCAGGAAAACGGCTGGGTAGAGTGCGACGGCTTGCACATTTATCTCACGAAAAAAGGCGAAGATTACGCTGCGGAAGTGTTCGAGCGGCACTGTACAATAAAAAGATTTTTGCAGCTTCACGGAGTGAACGAAACGGACGCCGACGCCGACGCCTGTGAAATGGAACACGCCCTTTCACCCGCGACTTACGCTATGATGAAAAATTACGTTGAAAACAGTAAATAGTACCGCCTAATAATAGTATCGGTTAAACAATATTCGCCCCGCGCACTTTTGTGCGCGGGGCGGTCAAGTTTGATGTGCGCAACAGGTCGGACAGGAGTTAAAGCAGTTAAGATACGCCGTCAAACGGCAAGGTTTGCGCGGCTCGGATAAAAAAATTTTTAAAAAAAGTTAAATACGGTTAATTTTTTGTTGACAACGGTAAAACCGTTAATTATAATAAATACGTAAAATTAATTATGGTTAATTTTCGGGAGATAAAAAATGCCTATTGCTTTTGCACCCAGCGGACGCGAACTAAAAATACGTAAAGTCGGTACAGACGAAAAAACCAAAAAACATTTACAGGAAATGGGTATTATCGAAGGCGGCAACGTAACGCTGTTGTCTTCTGTGGGCGGCAACGTTATAGTTGTGGTCAAAGAAGGCAGGCTTTGCCTTGACAGAACCCTTGCAGGTAAAATTTTAGTGTCCTGAGCGGCGCTTTAATTTTTATCAAAAAACTTAACCGTGGTTAAAATTTGTTTGCCGTGCAGTTGCACGGATTTAAGGAGAGATATGCAAAAACTTTTATGCGATTTTACCGTAGGCGAAAGCGGTACGATCAAAGCTGTAACGGGAGAAGGCAAAATCCGCCGCAGGCTCTTTGATATGGGAGTAACCCCCGGAGCACAGCTTTCAATGAAAAAGAAAGCGCCGCTCGGCGACCCGATAGAAATTACTATCCGCGGGTACGAGCTGACTTTGCGTAAAGCGGAAGCGGCGTGTGTGGAGGTGGAAGTACAGTGAAAACATTTGCATTGGTAGGCAACCCCAACTGCGGGAAGACCACTCTGTTCAACGCTCTGACGGGCGCGACGGCGCACGTGGGCAACTGGCCCGGCGTAACCGTAGACAGGCGCGAAGGCGTTTATAAAGGCGGTGGGAAAAATATTGCTATCGTAGATTTGCCGGGCATATATTCGCTGTCGCCGTATACGCCGGAAGAAGTTATTTCACGCAACTACATATTGGACGACCGCCCCGACGGCATTATAAATATAGTTGACGCAACCAATTTAGAGCGCAACCTTTACCTTACAACCCAGCTGTTGGAAATGGACGTCCCCGTTATCGTTGCGCTTAATATGATGGACGAAGTTTCAAAGTCGGGCGACAAAATAGACTCTGCCGCGCTTGAAAGGGAGCTTGGCGTTCCCGTGGTTGAAATCTGCGCGCTTAAAGGGGGCGGTATAAAACAGCTTATGGATAAGGCTGCCGCACTGCCGCCCGAAAGAAAGGGTGTAACGGTTTTAACGGGTATGATAGATAAGCAACTGCAAACCGCCTGCGCGTTTTATGAAAGCGAAGCTGTGCCGTCGCCCCTGTTCCATGCGGTAAAACTTCTGGAAAACGACGAGCTTGAACTCAGCCGAAAGGGCGCGGAAGAAACGCTTAAAAACGCTGCGTGCGGAGCGGATCTCGAAGCGGAAATTGCAGACGGCAGATATAAATATATATCCGAAAAACTTTCTGTCGCAAAGGTCAAAGCCAACAGGGATATAATGACCAAGTCGGATAAAAGGGATAAACTTCTGACCCACAGGGTGTGGGCGATACCGGTGTTTATTGTAATTCTGTTCGCCATTTTTCACGTGACGTTTTCGGAAGATTTTCTGTATATGGGCGCGTGGTCGCGCATCGGCGGCGGGGAAGGTCTTCCCGCGGTTGACAGTTTTAACCTTTCAGAAGGGCTTGCGACCTTTGTCGGAATTTTTTACGACGGCGCAGTATTTTCGCCGGGCGTGATACTGTTCAACGCATTCGATACGGTTTTCGGGCTTATAACGGACGCGGTCGGCGGGGCTATTTCGGTTGAGTGGCTTTCGGGACTGGTTGCGGACGGAATACTCGGCGGTATCTTCGCCGTCCTGGGCTTTCTTCCGCAGATACTTTTACTGTTCCTTTGGTTTTCGATATTGGAAGACACGGGATATATGGCGCGCATTGCGTTTGTGCTGGACAGAATTTTCCGCCGCTTCGGGCTTTCGGGCAGGGCGTTTATATGATGCCGACTTATTCTCTTTCGAACTCGAAGAAGCACTAGTTCCTGAGGCTAACGCGACCCTAGAGCAGGCTGACTTGAAGACCACCTTCTTGCAGGGAGCATTGGATGCATTCCAAAATTACGACCTCGGCACGGAAGTCGAAGACGGAGACATCGATGTCTCCGTAACTTTCGGTGACGCGCCAGCTGAGACCCCTGTTGAGGACGACAACGAGGCTCCAGGCGAGGACGACGACACCAACGGCAATGAAAACCCATCCGATGACGGCAAGGATAACCCTGCCGATGGTGATGAGGATCAGGACGACAAGGACAAGCAGGAAGATCCAAAGAAGGATCCAGCTAAGGACCTCTCCTCGAAGGACGGTTCTTCTAAGGGTGGAATCATTGCCATCATCGTGGCAATCCTGGCAGCAATCGGTGCAGCAGTTGGCGGATTCATCCCAGGTATCAACCTGAAGAACTTCGGCTTCTAGCCCGTAGCCTTACTCTCTAACTCCACTTTTTCAAGGATGCGCTTTTAAAATGTCTGACCACACACCATCGCTTCGCCGCCGGAATAAGTTCGCCGCGGTCTGCCTTTCCCTAGCACTAGTAACTGGGACATCTGCAGTGGCAACAATTTCTGCGCCAGTCGCACTCGCGCAAAGCTCCGAACAAAACGCCAACCCTGCTGGCACTGGTGACGAGCAGCCGGAAACGAGCTCTTGGGATACGAGCTCCATTGCCACTGATGATGGTTCCGTTCTAGACAGAACGATTAATGTGCTCAGCCTGCTCCTTGCTGTTGGTGGTATCGTTGGAATTTCTGCTTCTCTCATCATGCACTTTGCAGACATGGCTCTGCCGAGTGTTCCGTGGAAGAAGTAGCAGCTCCAAGTAATCCTTTCTAAGTAGATGTAGAAAACGCCCTCTCATAGAGCGAAGCGCCGGTCACCCCACCTTTTGGTGTTAGGGTGACCGGCGCTTTTTGCGGGGTCTTTTAGTTCAGGAAGAATTCCGCAATGTAGACGTACTTGCCATCGGTTGCGGTCGCGACGCCAAAGCCGGTTGGCTCGTTGTGTGGGTTGCCCTTGCGGTCCAACCAGTTGGTGCGGTCGCGTGCTTCCTTCTCAGTCAGCTTGAAGATAGCACCGGTGCCCTTGTCTTTGTTTGCGGTGCCGTGGCCGACGCCGTCTTCGAAGG
>CAOMHR010000074.1 GCA_948482865.1 Christensenellaceae bacterium | reverse complement strand
TTTTGTTGTACGCGCGTATGTCGCAGACGTTTTCGGCAGAGCCTACGTCCGTTATGTCAGAAACCTGCGTTGCCCGCAGCTCTTCGTTATCCGCGGCAAAGCCCGACGCCACGGAAAATTGTGCAAAGCCGTGCGGTCTGCCGTCGTAAGTCCAGCCCATATCGCCGGTCGTAACGGTGATTTTACGGCGCGTAACGGTAAGCGTTCCCGCATTCAGTTTTATTTCATAATTGCCGCTCTTGTCTTTACCGTCTATATTCTTAACAATAAAGCCAAGTCCGTTTTCACGCTCGCCCGCGTCGGTAATGCGCGCCGACGCCGAAACCTGCAATATATGTCCGCTCACGACTCTGCCGTCGTCGCTGAAATCGGTGCAGAACAGCGGCGTTCCGTCGTATTCCTTTTCCGCGCTTGCGCTGTTCACGGTAATCACGCGCCTGTTTACGGTCAGAGTGCCGTAAGCGGTTGTTAAGTCGTATCTGTCGGTGACGTCAACATTTTCGCTGTTATAAACTTTAACTTCGCCTGCGATTTTGTTCTTTGCTTCGCCCGCGTCCGTAAGGCTGCCCATACAGCCGCCGTAACTTATCGTGTCGCCGTAAGCAAGGGTCGTTTCAAGCAACTCGTACCCGTCGGAAGTAAGCGGCGTGCCGTCGTACTCCTTTTCCGCGCTGCCCGCCGCGACAGTCAACGCGCGTTTGCCTATGGTAATCTCCGTTTTTACGGTGGTAACCACGTAAGAAGAAGTTACGTCTTCACCCATTTCGTCCGTGATTACAATGCTGTCCTTATCGGGCAGAACGTCGGTATTTTCGGCATACTTGTCGCCGTAAACAAATGCTGAGCAACTTATGCTGTCGGCAAAAGACAGGTCGGCAACAAGCTCTGGAAATTCTCCGTACACCGCAGTATCCGCGGCGCGGACTTCTATGTTTTTGGGAAGAACGGTAAACGCGTGCGCCTTGCCGTATCTGGGTTTGCCCGTAATGCTTTTTGACACGGGGCGCACTTTATAGCTGCCCGCGCGGACGGGGACCGTTTTGCTCCATTCGCCGCCGTCTGCGGAAGAATATTCATACGTCACGCCGCCCATTACCGCTTTTGCGCGGAATCCCAAATTTTCGCCGTAGACAATTTCCTGCGGACAAGCCGAAACTTCGTACACTGTTCCGCGGATACATAAAAGCGTCGTTAAAAGCGCAACGGCTAAAACGCATGCCAAAATTATCAGCACGCGGAAACGTTTTAAAACGCTTAAAACGTTTGCAAGTTTTACCATTTTTTTGCGGTAATCTGCGTATTGCATTGCGCTCTCCTTTCAGATTTTAGTTAGGGTATACGGTAAGCAGTCCGTTTGCCGTTGTAATTTTATAGTTAGCCGTCACGTCGCGACCGTCCGAGTCGGATACCGCCGCGCTGAGAATTTTGTTTTCCGCGCTACCAGCCTTACCGGGATTGGAACCCGAAACGACAACGCGGCAGACCTGACCTTCCGCAAGAGTGCCTGCGGTAATTTCATATTTGTTGCAGGTGAGCGGAACACCGTCGTAAACTTTATGCGCGCTGCCCGCGGTAAGGGTAATTTCACGCGCGGTAACGGCAAGCAGTCCGTAAGACGAATTTATTTTATACTTAAAAGTTACGTCTTCGCCGCCGCGGTCTATTATTTTAAGCCGGTAAGAATTAATGCTCACGCCCGCGTCCGTGCGCGAAGCGGTTGTGTTAAAGTACTCGAAAGAGTGACCTTCCGCAAGATGTCCCTGTGAAATTTTGCACTCGTCCGAAGTGAGCGCAAGCCCGTCGTAAGTCTTTGACGCGCCGCCCGTAGTAACGGTAATTTCGTACTGGTACACCTGCAAAACGCCCTTTTTGAAAGTTACGGCGTACTGTGCGGTTACGTCTTCGCCCGCGGCATTGAAAATTTCGAGCGAAACTATACTTACGCTGTATTTACCGGGAGCTTTGAACGAACCTGAAATTTGCGCCCTGTACGTAAAACCTTTTTCCGTAAGGCTGCTCAGTCCGCGCACCGCGCCCGAATGTCTGAACGCTGTTCTGCCGTCGTATTTATAATATTCCTTAACGGGGCTGACGGTAAAGAGTTCTTCATATTCGCCGTCCGTGCCGCTGCCACCGTTCGAACCGCCGCTGCCGTCGGGACCCAATATGCCGCCCGCAAAATCTCCGCCCGTGACTTCAATCTGCACCCAGCCCGCGCCGTCTATATATACTTCAACCCATGCGTGCGCGTTTTCCGTTGTGACTTCCGTCCACTCGCCCGCAACCGTGTCGGCAACGTAGCCTATGGTATAGCGCGCGGGTATACCGAGCTGCCTGAAAATAAGGGTTGCCGCGCTTGCGTAGTGCTGGCATATTCCTTCTTTATAATCTTTTAAGAAAGCAACTACTATATCGTTTTGGCTGTCCAGAGTTCTGTCGTATTCAAGGTTGTAAGTCGCCGCGTTCCTGATATAAAGCGCAACTTTTTCAATAACGTCTTTATCGCTGATTTTCCAGTTACGGCTGTCTATCACGCTTTGCAGATAGTCCCTTGCCGAAGCGGGTACGGCAGTATAATTCGCGTGTACGAAAGCGGTGTAATCGTTTACGTCTGAGCCTTCCAAAGCAGTTAAATCGGGTTCGGACAAATAGTCGTAGGGGTAATATTTAAGCGAGTAGTTTTCAGAACTTCCTTTATTGTAAACGTCGCTTGTCTGAATATCGTAGTCATATTCGCCCGAAGCCATATAATAGGGCAGATAATACCCCGTGCCGTAAACGGATATGCTTATGTTTTCGGGAACATAGCCCGCTCTTTGCAGAGCAAAACCCGTTAAATAGTTAAAGCTGTAACCCAAATAAGTTTTGGAATACTCCCGCGCTTCCGACCACTTTGTTCCGTTGTATCCGCCGAAACTTTTAAGCCGCAGATAAACCGCGCCGCCGCTCTGCGTTTTTACCGCCAGCGCAACGAACGGTTCCTGTCCGCTCCCCGGTCCGCCGCTCACGCCGCCGCTTATATTTCCGCTCTGGTCCAGATCGCCCGTGTTCGGCCCCGTACCTTCGCCCTTGACTATCAGAAGCCCTTCGTCAACGGTAATTTCGTAGTTGCCCGTAGCGTCTTTGCCGTTGCCGTCCCAGATTATAACCTGCGCAATGGTGTTGTCGCGCTGACCGGGTTCGGTTATAGTTCCCGTAATAACCGCTTCCGCGCGGTGTCCCGAAACGGGTCCGTAAACGGAAGTAAATTTCCACTCTTTGCAGGTCAGTGGCTTGCCGTCGTAATTTTTTGTCGCGCTGCCGCTTTGCACGGTCAGCTGTCGGGGCAAAACCACGAGCGTGCCTATAGAGTAATTTATTTCGTAATTTGCGGTTACGTCTTCGCCGTTTTCGCCGGAAATTACAAGCTGCGTAATTTCGTTCGGCGAAGAACCCGCGTTTGTCTGCGAAGCGGGCATAACCAGAGTGGTTATTTTATGCCCCGCAATTAAAGGCGTGCTTGCGTGCAGCGTCCATTCGGGATTCACAAGCGGAGTGCCGTCGTAAATTTTTTCGCTCGAAGACGTGCTTATCGTTATGCCGAAGCCGCGCACCGTAAGCGTTCCTTCGTCTGTCACAGCCTTGTAATTGTGAGAAATATCCGCGCCGTTCGCACCGGCAATTTTTATCTCAACCGCGTTTTCCACGCTGCCGATATCCTTGATTAAGCCAATGACTTTCATCGACCTGACGTAGTGTCCTTTCAACAACGAGCCGCTCACCCATTCATATTCTTCGGGGTCGGAAAACAGCGGCTTGCCGTCGTATGTTTTGGAAAGGGTGGGGGTAATAAAGTGCAGCTCTATGGGCTTAACCTTTAAAACGCCCGTGTCGTAAGTGATATCGTAATTCGAAGTCACGTCCGTCTCGCCGTCGAAAATCTGCGCCGCCGCCGAATTTTCAACTTCGCCCGCGTCGGTTATAGCCGCCGACATAGTTACGGAAATTTCCTGTCCCTTTACAAGACTGCCCTTGGTTATCTCCCACTCCGGCAAAGAAAGTTCTTCCCCGTCGTAAGTCTTTTCCCGCCCCGCGGTAGTCAGGGTAACGGGACGGGCAAGCACAGTAATGGTACCCGTACGGTAGTCTATATCGTAAGACGAAGTCACGTCCGCGCCGTCTTTGTCCACGACGGTCGCGCTTATGTAATTTAAACTGCTGCCCGCGTCTTTCTGCTTTCCCGTAACTTCTGCGACCACTTTATGCCCGTTGGCAAGTTTTCCGCTTGCAAGCTGCCAGCCGCCGTCGGAACGCTCTTCGCCGTTATACACAAACTCGCGCGAAACGGAAGATATTACAAGTTTGTTGCCGCGCGTGTTTATAACACCGCCCAGCATAAGCCCGAAGATTATTATCAGCGCCGCAATAATGCCTATGGCGACAGAGCCGACAATGTAAATTATTTTCGATTTTTTCGTCATAGACACCTCCTTTAAAGCGTTGCTTTTTTTAAGCGCTGAGTTGGATACGGGTTATCACGTTTTTGCACTGCGGCATATTTCCGTCGCCGAACAATCCGTCTATGTAGCTTATCAGCTTTTCCGCATTATTGCGCATATACACTGGGTTCTGCATACCAAGTTTACGCATTACCTTCTTTGACAGTATGTCGTCCAAACCTTCCAATTCGCTGCCACCGCAGCTTATGTACACAGGTATGTACCGCTCTATCTGGTTCATTATCCTGTTCCCGAACGTTATCTTGAACTTCTTTATCATATATCCGTCCAGCTCTTTCAGCCGCCGTCTGTTACGCTCAGTCAGACAGTACTCGCCCTGCGCCGCTTTCACCAACTCTTCGAACTTGTCATACGTTATGTGCAGTCGCTCCGTCTGTTCCGCCGAAAACGGTTCAGCCTTAGTTTCAAGGTCCATTACCATTGCCCTGTCATACACTTTATCAGATATAGCAAACGTAGAATCGTCGTTGTTTGCCGTGCCTATAAACCACATATTCTCAGGAAGTTTTATATGCCCCCCGTGCAGTTGCGCAGGGTCGCGCTCCCACTCGTCAGTCACCACGCTCAGCTGGCGTTTATCCGCGTCGGGCAATTCCAGCAACGACAGAAACTCCGCAAAGTAGTACTCTACTCTCGCTATGTTCATTTCGTCCAGTACAGTTACGTATATGTCCCTGCTGTAATTCGCTTCGTACATCTTTTTAAGTAAATCCGTCTCGTTGAAGCGTTTGGTAAATTCGTTGAAATAGCCTATTAAATCAGTGCGTTCTTTCCACATTGGCTGGACGGGGATTACCGTCGACGGGTTGTCTAAGTACTCGCCCAACGCGTACGCAAGCGAAGTCTTGCCCGTACCCGACATGCCCTGCAATATCAGAATATGCGATACCGCTATGCCCGATATAAACCTACGGATATCCGCTTCGCTGTAATACAGTTTCAGCTCGTGCGCCGCAAAGTTCCTGAACCCGTCGCACAATCCACGCAATGTTGCGCTCTCGTCGTAGTCTGCCCGCGCAAGACTCAGTTTATTTTCGTCTAATTTGCTAAGTCCGTCAAACCGTATTCCCTTCTCTTCCGTTTTATCTGTTATATCCTGTCCGTCCACCGAAACTTCAATTTCTTCGGGCTTGGAGTTTTTACGTTTTAAAATTATCATTGCGAATAAAACCGAAAGCAACGCCGTCAGAATTATCATAAGAGCGGCAACCGCGTATAAAAGTCCTGCGTGCGCGGAAGCCGCGCCGCTCTTTGCATATATGGCGAGCGCGACGGCAAGCAGCACGCCGATAGCAGCAGACACGCCGATAATTACGCCGAATATTATTTTTTTGGTTTTAACATTATTTTTCATTTATTCTTTATCGTCCGTTCCGCCGTCCGTTTTCTCTTTGTTCTGCGGCTTCAAAACTTCGCGCCTTATCTTCTTTTTCGTCTTTTTCCACTCTTCCTTAAAAAGAGCTTTCAGCGCGCTGTACTGCCGCTCCAATTCGTCGAAGTCCGTCTCCGCCGTAAAGTCGCCCGTTTCGAGACCGTACTGTTTTTTAACGGCGTTTAAACTTGCGTCCGCCAGAAGTTTTTGTTCTTTAACTTCTTCCAACTGCGCAAAAAGGTCCTGTATATCCCTGTCCGCGCGCGTTTTATCATCCAGCAGTTTGGTATATTCTTCGTGCGCGCGGCCGCGTTCGGTCACAATCTGCTCTTGCAGATAATCTATCTTTTTACCGTTAAGTTCGTTAAGGTTTTCAATTTCTTCGGCGTGGGCGGATTTGACGTTAGCCACGTCCTCCGCGTGCCGCGCATTCAGATACTGTATTTGCGCCGCGCACTCGGAAACGAGTTTACCCGTCTCTTCGGCGTGCTGAGCTTGCAACCTGTTTTTTTCTTCAATCTGTCGGGTAACCGTTTCGGCAAGGTTTTGAATTTCGCCCTGCAACCGCGCTATATCCGCGTTGCGTTTTTCTATTTCCGCCTTTGCGGCGATAAGCGAAAGAGCGTCTTCTTCAAGACTACGGTTAAGCTGTTCAAGCAAAAGCATATACTCTTCCGCGCCCTTGCCCGTCTCTTCAATCCGCGTTTTCAGGTCTTTGATTTTCTCTTTAAGTTTACGCTCGTTTTCCCTTTCTTCTTCTTTTAAAATTTCGGCGTAGCGCTTTTTGAGTCCGCCGTAAAGTCCAAGCCCGTGCCCGTAGGTCAGAAAGGCGAGCAACTGCACGCTCAAAGCAAAGTCCTGCGCCGTTTCGCCCTTAAACGGGCTTATGGCTTCGGTCGTCTGTTCAATTTCAAAACCGTCCTTATCGTAAGCCGCAAGAAAATAATACAGCTCTTTCGCGCCCTTGAAGTTGTTGTTCATTTTAAGCACGTTTGTTTCGGTTATCGGCGGTTTTATCACCGGCAATTTTGAAACGTCTTCCATTAGCGGCGTTGACAGAAGCATTGCAACCGTCTTTAAAATCAAGTCTAATCTTGCAATTTCGTCCCTGACGGGATTGTTCGCGAATACGTATTCGTCGTCGGATATCCGCTCGTCAAGTTTAATTTCGACAGCCGTCGTCCTGCCGCCGCTCTTCACTTGTTTTTTAAGGATAAGACTGCCCGAGTACGCGTTTGTAAGTTCGCAGATTTTCTCATAGCGGTAAGTTACAAAGTCGCGCAAGTAGCATAGCAGCATATACAAAAACTTATTTTCATAAACGCCGTAGTCGGTCAGTCTTTCGACCGTTAACAGTTTGTCCGGTATTATATCTGCGCCGTCAGGCTCTCTTGTCAGAAGATTGCTGTGGCGGGCAAGGTGTTCGACCGACTCCTTTGAAACCTGTTTTATTTTTTCAATGGGCAATACTTCGCCGTCCGAACGGATGAACTGCCTTTCTTCGCAGATGGCTTTTTCAATATGCACAAGCCCCGCTTCAATCGCTTCTATCCAGTCGGCGTCGATTTTGCAATCGGTTTTAACAACCTCTATCCTTTCGCAATCGGGGTTGGCGGCAATAATATCTTTAAGTTGTCTTCCGTCCGCGTTTAAAGCGCGTTTTTTGTACTCCTGTAACGCGCGGAAGAAAATATCAAGCTGACTCATAATTACCTGTAAAAATTTAAGCGCTGAGTTGAAGACGGGTTATTACGTTTTTGCACTGCGGCATATTTCCGTCACCGAACAATCCGTCTATGTAGCTTATCAGCTTTTCAGCATTATTGCGCATATACACAGGGTTCTGCATACCCAGTTTGCGCATTACTTTCTTCGACAGTATATCGTCCAAACCTTCCAATTCGCTGCCCCCGCAGCTTATGTACACAGGTATGTACCGCTCTATCTGGTTCATTATCCTGTTCC
>CAOMHR010000073.1 GCA_948482865.1 Christensenellaceae bacterium | reverse complement strand
GTTTTAAAACCTATTGCAGTAATATCCATTGCGGACAATATCCGCGAAGACGCAATCGAAACCATAAAATGGTTCGGAGAAAACGACGTAAACGTAAAAGTCATTTCGGGCGACAACCCCATTACCGTTTGCGAAGTAGCAAAACGCGCGGGAATTAAAAACGCAGACAAATTCATATCGCTTGAAGGTCTTAACGAAAAAGAAGTTTCAAACGTTGCAAACAAATATACCGTATTCGGAAGAGTTACTCCCGAACAAAAGGCGATTTTGGTCCGCTCGATTAAAGCGGAAGGCAATACCGTTGCAATGACCGGCGACGGCGTAAACGACATACTTGCGTTAAAAGAAGCCGACTGCGCAATATCGGTTGCTTCTGGTAGTGAAGCGGCGAGAAACGTCAGCCACATAGTTTTGATGGACAACAACTTCAATTCTATGCCTAAAGTCGTTGCGGAAGGCAGACGCGTTATTAACAATATTAAAAACTCGTCTTCGCTGTTCCTTATGAAGACGCTGTTCACGGCAATTCTCGCTACTCTTTGCATTGCAATGCAGGTACCTTACCTGTTTATGCCGCAGAACGTATTGCTTTTGGAAACCTGCATAATTGCTATACCTTCGTTCTTCCTGTCACTGCAACCCAATAAAGAACGCGTACAGGGCAAATTTATTACGCACGTTATGAGTCGGTCAATATCGGGCGCGCTTTTAATGATTATATGCGTAATGTCAATGTACCTGACGAACGTAATCGATACAAACATAAACCACGGTACGGAATTCAGCGAGCATTATTTGCCTATGTGTATGATTGCTCTGACGTTCTCGGGACTGGTAATGGTATACAGAGTATGTAAGCCGCTGAACGCATACCGCATAATTTTATGTATCAGTATGTTGGCGCTTTGTATCACAGCCTATTCGGTTAAACCGCTTGCGGAACTCTTATACACGGGATGGTCTGAACTTAAATGGGATTATTCCAAGATACTGATTATAGTAGTTGTTATCGAAGCGGCGTTCCCCGTATCAAGCTGGCTGATTAGTCTGATGCAGGTAATTATGCCATCGTCAACTTCCGGCAATGTCAGACAAAAGCATAAACATACGCATCAATCTCAACAGACTCCACCGCCGCCCCCGCCCCCCGTACAACCTGCCGAATAGTAGAAAAATTGCTTTGCATTAAATTGCACTAAAATCAAAAGCACCCTGACATTTTTGTCAGAGTGCTTTTTAATTTTCAAATATTACTGTTCTTTTTTTGTCGGTTTCTTTTTAGCGGCAGGTTTTTCGGTTTTGGTTTCCGACGTAGTTTCCGCCGACTTGGTCTTTTTCTTTTCGGCGGGTTTTTCGCTTGCTTCTTCTGCGGGAATTTCAACTTCCGCCGTCTCCGCAGCTCCGTCTTTAAGCGCCTGAGCCGCCGCTTCTTCGGGGGTTACAGATTCAACCGCTTCCTGTGCCTCTGCTTCTTCGTCGCGGTCGGTTATGGCAACTGTCGCAACGGAACCGTTCTTCAAGCGCATAAGTCTTACGCCCTTGGTGTTTCTGCCTATCTTTGAAATGCTTGTACAGTGCATTCTTATGATAATGCCGGAATCGGATATAACCATTACGTCGTTGTCGTCCGTTACCTGTTTAAGGCTTACGAGATAGCCAGTTACACTGTTGAATACGCCCGCTTTAAGCCCCATTCCGGCTCTGCCCTGCGTTCTGTATTCATCTATGTCGGTACGCTTTCCGAAGCCCTTTGACGTAACAGTCAAAACGTCTTTGGTTTTGTCAACTATCAGCATATCCACAAGACAGTCGGCGCCCGAAAGTTTCATTGCCCTTACGCCCGCCGTACCGCGTCCTGTACTGCGCACGTCTTTTTCGTGGAACCTGATACATTTACCGGTACGCGAAGCAATCATTATTTCGTTTTTACCGGTGGTAAATTCTACAGCAATAAGTTTATCTTCGTTTGTGAGTTTGATTGCAATTTTGCCGTTGCGCTTTATGCTTGCAAACTCTCTCATTCTTGTCTTTTTAATCTGACCTTTCTTAGTTGCGAATACAACGAAACCGCTTGTCTTGTGTTCGACGGGAATCATTGCGTTAATCTTTTCGTCCTGAGCTATTTGCACAATATTTACAAACGCCCTGCCGCGCGCCAAACGGTTTGCTTCGGGAATTTCGTAAGCCTTTATGCTGTAAACTTTACCTGTTGAAGAGAACAACAGAATGTCGTCGTGCGACGAACAGATAAACATTCTTTCGACAAAGTCTTCTTCCTTGGGTCTGTGCGCCGTAATACCCGTACCGCCGCGGTTTTGCGCATGGTACTCGGCAACGGGAAGACGTTTTACATAACCCGAATGCGTCATTGAAACCACAACCTGCTCTACGGGTATCAGGTCGGCGTCTTCTATTTCGCCGAAGTCTACCGCAAGTTCGGTTCTTCTTTCCGAAGGATATTTTTTCTTGATTTCAAGAAGGTCGTTCCTGATTATATCGTAAACTCTCTTTTCGTGAGCCAGTATATCTTTAAAGTCCGCAATCTGTTTTTCAAGCTGGTCAAGCTCTTCTTTGAGTTTGTCAACTTCCAGATGTGATAAACGGTACAGTCTTAATTCCGCAACCGCCGTCGCCTGTCTTTCGTCAAGCACAAACTTAGAAGTGAGTTTTTTAACGCAATCCGCTTTATCGACCGCTTTGCGGCAGACTTCAACAACTTCTTCGATACTTGCCTGTGCAATCACAAGTCCGCGCAAGATATGTGCGCGTTCTTCTGTTTTTGCAAGGTCGTATCTGGTTCTGCGGGTAATAATGTCTTTCTGGTGTTCGAGATAGTAATATATACACTCTCTCAAATTCAGTATCTTGGGTGTGCCGTCGACCAGCGCAAGCATTATAATACCGTCGGAAATCTGCAAATTGGTGTGTTTGTAAAGAGTATTTAAAACAACCTGAGCGTTTGCGTCCTTTTTGACTTCTATAACGATACGCATACCGTCCCTGTCGGACTCTTCGCGGATATCGGATATGCCTTCAATTCTTTTATCTTTAACAAGGTTTGCAATGCTTTCAATGAGTTTTGCTTTGTTGACCTGATAGGGTATTTCGGTTACGATAATACGCGTACGGGTCATATTGCCGCTCTGGTATTCTTCGATTTCGCAACGCGAACGTATGGTTATGCTGCCCTTACCTGTTTTGTAGGCTCTGCGGATACCGCTTCTGCCCATTATCAACGCGCCTGTAGGGAAATCGGGAGCGGGGATATGCTCCATAAGACCGTCAACGTCAATTTCGGGATTGTCTATCATAGCGATAACGCCGTCGATACATTCGCCGAGATTGTGGGGCGGGATGTTTGTAGCCATACCTACCGCAATACCGTCGGAACCGTTGACAAGCATATTGGGGAAGCGCGACGGCAAAACCGTGGGCTGCATACCGGTGTCGTCGAACGTAGGATAAAAATCAACCGTTTCCTTATCCAGATCGCGGAGCATTTCCGAAGAAAGTTTTGAAAGCCTTGCTTCGGTATATCTCATTGCCGCGGCGGGGTCGCCGTCGACCGAGCCGAAGTTTCCGTGTCCTTCTACAAGGGGGAAGTTAATTGAAAAGTCCTGCGCAAGCCTTACCAGCGCGTCGTAAACCGAACTGTCGCCGTGCGGATGATATTTACCGAGACAGTCACCGACGATACGGGCGCATTTTCTGAACGCCTTGTCGGAGTAAAGTCCCAAATCGTGCATTGAATAGAGAATACGTCTGTGAACAGGTTTTAAGCCGTCGCGCACGTCGGGAATGGCGCGCGATACGTTTACCGCCATTGCGTAAGCGATGAAAGATTTTTTAAGTTCTTCGTCAACTTCAACGTCGAGCAACTTTGTCATTGCAAGAGTCTTTTTAAACTCTTCGGTAAGCTCCGGACTTGTAACTTTCTTTGCCATACTCTCTCCTTATATGTCAAGCTCTTCTACGAGCTTGGCATTTTCTTCTATGAACTGTCTGCGAAGTTCGGGTTGTTCGCCCATTAAAAGTGCGAAAGTTTTGTCTGCTTCTACTGCGTCTTCCACGTTAATTCTCACAAGGGTACGCCTTGCGGGGTCCATAGTGGTTTCCCAAAGCTGTTCCTTGTTCATTTCGCCCAGACCTTTATAGCGTTGAAGCTCAAACTTACCTTTGTAACTGTTTCTGAACTCTTCAAGAGCCTTATCGTCGTAAAGATATTTATCTTCAATGCCCTTGCCCGAAACTTTGTAAAGGGGCGGCTGAGCCGCATAAACGTGACCGTTTTCAACAAGCGGACGCATATAGCGGAAGAAGAACGTCAAAAGTAATATTCTGATATGCGAGCCGTCTACGTCGGCGTCGGTCATAATTATAATTCTGTCGTATCTGAGTTTGCTTTCGTCAAAATTTTCCTGTATTCCGCAACCGAAAGCGGTAATCATTGCTTTAATTTCTTCGTTTTCAAGCACGCGGTTTATTCTTACTTTTTCAACGTTTAAAATTTTACCGCGCAAGGGAAGAATCGCCTGAAAACGCCTGTCCCTGCCCTGCTTTGCAGTACCGCCCGCACTGTCGCCTTCTACGATATAAATTTCGCAAAGTTCGGAACGCTTATCTGAACAATCCGCAAGTTTACCGGGCAACTTTGTGCTTTCAAGAACGCCTTTCCTGCGCGTATCTTCGCGGGCAAGTCTTGCCGCTTCTCTCGCGCGCTGTGCGGTTACGCAGCGCATTATAAGCTCTTTGGTGATTGAAGGATGTTCTTCAAGATAGGTGCCGAATTTGTCTACCACAGCTTTATAAACGAAAGTCCTGACGTAAGTCGAACAAAGTTTGCTCTTGGTCTGGCTTTCGTACTGCGCGTCGGCAATTTTAACCGAAACGACGGCTGTAATACCTTCGCGCACGTCTTCGCCCGAAAGTTTTTCCGTTTCCTTTAAAACATTAAGTTTTCTTCCCGCGTCGTTGATGACTTTTGTCAGCGCGTTTTTAAAACCGTCAAGATGGGTGCCGCCGTCGGGCTGGCGGATATTGTTTGAAAAAGGGAAAATCTGTTCCGAATAGCCGTCGTTATACTGAATGGCAACTTCAAGAAATTTGTCGTCGCCTTCATGCTCTTCGAAATACACGGGCGACTCGAACAGGGTATTCTTGCCCTTATTTATGTCTTCTATAAAGTGGACGACACCGCCCTCATAGCAGAATACGTCCTGACGGATTTTGTCGCCGCGCTTGTCCGTAAGCGAAAGCGTAAGCCCCTTATTGAGATACGAAAGCTCTCTTAACAGAGTCTTTAAAATATCGTAGTTGAAAACTATGGTTTCAAATACGGTTGCGTCGGGGTGGAACGCTATTGTAGTGCCCGTAGCGTTGGTTTTTCCGACTGCCTTCAAAGGCTTTTCGGGAATTCCGCAGTGATAGGTCTGGCGGTAAATATGACCGTTCTGGCATACTTCAGCCGTAAGAGTGTCCGAAAGCGCGTTTACGCAGGATACGCCCACGCCGTGAAGACCGGACGAAATTTTATATCCACCGTCCTTTTTTCCGCCGCCGAACTTGCCGCCGGCGTTAAGATTTGTCAGCGCAAGTTCTACGCCGCTTATGCCTTCTTCCTTATTGATACCCGTCGGTATTCCCCTACCGTTGTCCTTAACCACACAGGAACCGTCTTCGGTAATGGTGACGTCAATCCTGTCGCAATAGCCTGCAAGCGCTTCGTCAATAGAGTTATCTATAACTTCCCTGACAAGGCAATGAAGTCCTTTTTCGTCTGTGGGACCGATATACATACCGGGGTGTTCCCTGACCGGTTCAAGACCTTTCAGCGCTTTTAAACTGTTTGCATCGTAATTATTTTTAATTTTCGTCGGCATTTCTCTTCCTCTTTTTTTTGCTGTAATAAGTATACCATATTATTATAATAAAGTAAAGAAAATAAAGGTTTTGTGCATTAAAAAACCTTGTTTTGACCACACTTTTTTTATGGAAAAGTGCAAATTTTCGGGTATGGAAAACCTTGATTTACCAAAGGAATTTTTTGAGTGCGGAGCGTGCGGAAACCACGTATGTAAAACCAAAGCGGAACTGTGGGGAAGAGTTTGTCCGCACTGCTTCGGAACGCTTTACAGAATAACTTAACCCCATGCCTTTATGGCGTATTCCATAGGGATTAAAGCAAGGAGATTTTATTGTCCTTGCTTTTTTATTGCTGTTATGCTAAAATAAAACCACGATAAACAGTAAATCTGCGAAGGAAATATATGGAATACACCTTACAAGATAAATTTGGTTTAATAAAACGCGATATTGTCAAGTTTACGTTAAAAAATCCCGTAGCAATCGTCAAAGAAATGATGCTCAAGGACTATATAAACATTCATGGACCAGAGCATCATTTCCTTGACGGCGCCGCGTTTGCTACCGCTATGAAAAACGCAGGCGGTGACTTCTGCCTTGACGAGTGTTTGAACGAACCTGAAAACAGAGCGGCAAAAATGCCGGGAGCAATGTGCGCTTACTGGGGTGTTTGCGGGTCAACGGCATCCGTTGCGGCGGTTCTGTCAATAATACATAAGACAAGCCCGTTAAGCACAGACGAATACTATAAAGACAATATGAAATTTACTTCCGCGGTTCTTTCTCAAATGAGTAAAATCGGCGGGGCGAGATGCTGTAAGAGAAACGCGTTTTTGTCGCTTTCGTACGGGGTAAAATTCGTGAAAGAAAATTACAATATCGAAATGGAAATAGACGATGTTATTTGCGAGTTCTCACAAAAAAATAAACAGTGCATAGGAAACAGATGTCCATTTCATTCTTCAAATGAAATTCAAGTAAATAATTTCTAATAAAAATTCAAATTTTCGCCTAAATGAAAAAGAATAGCGCACTACAATTCGCAATGAAGTAGTGCGCTATTTTTTTGCAATCAAAGAAATCCGAACAGATGCCATTATGGCGAAAATCTTTTAAAGATATGTGTTTTTAAGTTCTTCAAATCGGTTTTTATAAAATTCGGCTTGCCCGCCGTCGTTTTTAGCCTTGAAATATTCATATCTCAATTCTGTCAAAGCAATAAAACTTTCGTCGTCTTCCTGAATTTGCGGTAAATCGAAAAGCAGATTTTCATCCACGTCGGAGATGGGCTTACCTTTAAGAACCTGAGCCTGAACGGTTAAAACCGCAAGCATTACTTTTGCAGAGTCGCTTCCCCGACAAAGCCCGTATATGACTAGCCCGTCGGTTTTTCCGCCCGAGTATACAAAAGGCAACGCGTTCAGGAACAGAAGATAAAACGACGCCGGAATTACAGCGCTTATTTCCGCGGGAATACCGTCCGGAACAAACGCAAGCCCGCCCAAAATAACGCAGAGCGCATTGATAACAAGCCCGCCCGAAGCCGTGAAAATTATTTTGCCTTTTAAATTTTTATCCGTATAAGGAATTATTTTGCAGCTTGAAGAATTTATAAAATTGAGTTCTGGCACCGCCTTAATTTTAACAAGCGCGCCGAATATTACGTGTCCCGCTTCGTGCAAAGCGGTTGCAACGGGCAAACTTACCGCAAGCAAAATTACATAATTCAAAATAGCAGTTTTTTGTTCGTTTTGCGTAAAATGCGCAACCGAAAAATACCCGAAAACCGCCGCAAGCCCCAAAGAAAATATTACGCAGAAAGCAAATAAAAATTTTTTCATTTTGCGCCTTCTTTGAGAGCGTAATAACCTTCAAGATTGTCCGCTTCGGAAACGGTTAAAGATTTTATTTTCAGCTTTTGCATAAGCCTTGCAAGCAATAGACATCCGCCGCCGATTACGTCGGCGCGCTCGTACTGCATAC
>CAOMHR010000072.1 GCA_948482865.1 Christensenellaceae bacterium | reverse complement strand
TTCAAGCTACGGCGGCGCGGGATATATATTGGATTACGACGGAAATTATTACGTCACGGTATCCTGTTACTATAAAGAAAACGACGCCCAAGCGGTTTGCGAAAGTCTGAAAAAACGCGAACTCGAATGCACCGTCTTGACAGTAAAAACCAAAAACTATCCACTTAAAAGCAGCTCGGCAAAGCGCAATGCAAAACTTTATACGGGGAATTTTAACACCCTTAACTCGCTTTCACTGCTTGCATACGAGTGCGCTAACGGTCTTGACACTGGGGATTACGACCAAAGCAAAGCAAAAGACGTTTTAGACGCGATTAAAAGCGGTTTAAACGGACTTAAAAACAACAATAAAAACAACTGCTTCACAAACACGATATGCGATTTGATTGACGAATGCGACGACGCGGGGAAGGGCTACATTCTTTCAAAAGATATGCGCTACCTGCAGATTGCAATAGCCGATAAAATTATTAACGCCGAATTAACTTAAAAAATATTGTAAAATTTGGAAAACTGCGCAAAATACGGATATGAACAGAAATTTTACCGCTTTTTGCGCGGCTATGTTTGCCAGTGCGCTGATTATCGCCTTTTGCGGCATATTTTGGTTAAAGAGCTCCACCTTTGCGCTTGCAGACACTCCGAGCCCTGCAACCAAAACCGTTTACCTTACTTTCGACGACGGTCCCAGCAATAAAGTAACGCCCAAAATTTTGGACGTTTTAAAAGAAGAAAACGTAAAAGCCACGTTTTTCATTATAGGCAGACAGGCGCAAAACAGAATGGATATTTTACAGCGCGCGCACAATGAAGGGCATACGCTGGGAGTTCATTCATACTCGCACGAGTACAACAAAATTTACTCGTCCGCAAAAAGCCTTTTAAAAGACATAGCTGACTGCAACGAAATTATAAAATCCGTTACGGGAAGCTACTCGGATATATATCGGTTCCCCGGCGGAAGTTACGGACTTTCAAACGCGCTTATATCGGCGGTTACTGCGCACGGATTCAGATACGTCGACTGGAACGCTTCTATGCGGGACGCCGAATTTTCCAACCCGACCCCGCAGCAGCTCTTTACCGCGGCAGTCGAAACCGCAGCCGATTCAGAACGCATAGTTTTACTTGCGCACGACTCCACGACCAAATCCGCAACGGTTGAAGCGTTACCGCAAATCATACGCCACTTTAAAGACAAGGGATACTTATTCAACGCATTTTAAAAGCCGCAGCTTGCTGCGGCTTATTTTTATTCCACACCGTATTTACTGCGGTATGCTTTCATTTTCGAAAGATATTCCTTCCCGGGAATTGTTCCGTCTTCTATTGCTGAAATAATATCCGACATACTTACGATTGAATAAACCTTTACGCCGAATTCTTTATACGCTTCCTGCACGGCAGAAAGATTGCTTTCAAGCCCCTTTTCCATTCTGTCAACCGAAATGACCATACCCGCGATTTTAACGTCGGCTGCCTGTCTGATTTTGGGCAACATTTCACGCAGGGCTTTACCTGACGTCATAACGTCTTCTATCAGAATAACCCTTTCGCCGTCGCAAAGCTGTTTTCCGACAAAAAGCCCGCCTTCGCCGTGGTCCTTTACTTCCTTCCTGTCAAAGCAATAATTCAAGTCCCTGCCAAAATGGTTATGCAGAGAAATTGCCGTGGTAACGGCAAGCGGTATTCCCTTATATGCTGGACCTATAAGTGTATCGGCTTTAATTTCGTTATCTTCAATGCAACGCGCGTAGTATTCGCCCAATTTCGCAAGTTGCGCGCCCGATTTATAGTTGCCCGTATTGATAAAATACGGCGCGACCCTTCCGCTCTTTAAAGTAAATTCTCCGAATTTCAGAACTCCGTTATCGACCATAAATTTAATAAATTGTTGTTTGTAAGTCATATTTTTACTCCTTTCAATTATTGAGTTTTAAAGTATTAACGATTTCGTTTACGCTTGAAATACCGTGCCTATCAAGCCAGACGTTCATTTCGTCTATTATGCGCGGCAACGCGTTTGCGTCGGTAAAATTTGCCGTACCTACCTGAACGGCGCAAGCGCCAGCCATCATAAATTCAAGCGCGTCTATACCGCTTATAATTCCCCCCATACCTATGACGGGGATATCAACAGAATGCGCCGCTTCATAAACCATTCTTAAAGCCATGGGCTTTATTCCCGCGCCTGAAACGCCGCCCGTATTGTTTGCAATTATAGGTCTGCGTTTTTCAATATCTATCGCCATACCGGTAAGGGTGTTGATGAGCGAAATACAGTCCGCGCCGCCGCTTTGTGCCGCCTGCGCATTGACGGGAATACTTTCAACATTGGGTGAAAGTTTTACAATCAGCGGTGTTTTTGTCAAGCCGCTTTTGGAAACGCGAGTTACTTCCTTTATGCTTTCGGGCTTTATGCCGAAAGCCATTCCGCCCGCCTTTACGTTGGGACAGGAAATATTCAGTTCGACCATATCAACAAGCCCGTTCAATTTTGCACAGATTTCGCCGTATTCGTCAAGCGTTTTACCTGCAACGTTGGCAATCACGGCAACGCCCTTGCTTTTTAAAAATCCGAGATCGTACTTTATAAAGTGTTCCACTCCCGGATTCTGCAAACCTACGGCGTTTAAAATAACGCTTCTACCTTCCGCAATTCTCGGCACGGGATTGCCTTCGCGCGGCAACAAAGTCATACCCTTTGTGCTTACGCCGCCTATTTTTGAAATATCGTAAATTTCGTTGTATTCCCTACCGAAACCGAAAGTTCCGCTCGCGGCAATTACGGGATTTTTTAATCTTACTCCGCAGATTTCAACCGATAAATCAGCCATTTCATTCTTCCTTAAAAACGTAATTAAAGTTCTACTTTGTTTATATCGAACACAGGTCCGTCCTTGCAAACGCGGGCGTTGCCGCCTTCGGTCGTTTTGCAAACGCACACAAGGCACGCGCCTATGCCGCAACCCATTCTCTCTTCCAGCGAAACAAAGCAGGGGATTTTATTACCGCACTCTTCAAGCCTTTGTTTTAAAATTTTAAGCATAACGGGCGGACCGCACGCGATAATGCAGTCGGCATTCAACTCAGCCGCGTCCGCAAGATATGCCTGAACAGCGTTGCCCTTGCAACCGTAACTTCCGTCGTCCGTGGTTACCGTAAGACGCTTGCTTTTTTTAAGCTCGTCCAAAAGACAGACCGCCGCGCTGTTGCGAAAACCAGCATATGTATAAAAGTCGATTGCTGGATTTGCGCGTATGGTTGCGATAAGCGGAAAAATCCCCACTCCGCCGCCCAACACCGCGACTTTTTTAAAACCGCTTAAATCAAACCCGTTGCCGAGCGGCAACAAAATTTCAAGAGTCTGACCGGCTTTCATACCCGCAAGATTTTGCGTGCCTGCGCCCTTGACCTGATAGCACAGCGTTATATCGTTGCCTTCGGCTTTCATAACGCCGAAAGGACGACGCAAAAGCTGCGAACTGTCGCCCGTTGATATATTGACGAACTGTCCGCCCTTTACTTCCAATTTTTGCGGTAGGGTGAGCGTAAGCTCATAAATATTTTCAGCAATTAATTTATTCTCTTTTATAGTCGCCGTTAAATCTTTCATTATCTTCCCATTTTGCCTATTACGGTACTTAAATCTTTTTGCATATCTATACATGCGGCGCGCGCGGCGGCGATGTAATCCATACCGCTGTAAGCGGCGTTTTTATATGCGCAGATTATTCCGCGGGAATTGTTGACGACTCCGCCCAGCCCCCTTTTGTCAAAGCAGACTTTAAGCATTTGCGCGTTTCCGCCCTGCGCCCCGTAACCGGGTATAAGGAAGAAAGTGGTTTTAAGCAAATTTCTTAAATGCTCGGCTTCTTCGGGGTGCGTCGCACCGACGACTGCGCCCACTTCGGAATATCCGTATTTACCTACCGTATCCGCGCCCCATTTTTCGACAAGTTTACCCATATGCTCGTAGACGTATTCGCCACTTCCGAGTTTTAAATTCTGAAATTCGCCGCTCGAAGGATTTGAAGTTTTAACCAATACGAAAATGGATTTGCCGTGCTGTTTTATCTCTTTTACAAAAGGCTCGATACCGTCAGAACCGAGATATCCGTTTACCGTCAACATATCGGCTTTAAACGCGTTCAAATTTTTACCGCCGACTTCGGTTTCGCCTAGATATGCTTTTGCGTAACAGCTTGCCGTAGAGCCTATGTCGTTGCGCTTGCAGTCGGCTATGACTGTCAGTCCTTTATCTTTGGCGTAATTCACCGTATCGTTAAAAGCCTTTATGCCGTATTCGCCGTACATTTCGTAATAGGCAATCTGCACTTTTACAGACGGTACGATATCGCAAATCGCGTCGATTACGTTTTTATTGAATTCGGTTATCTGTTTTGCCGCCCCTTCAAAATCGATTACGCCCTTTTTCATTTCATCGGGCAGATATCCGAAATCGGTGTCCAGCCCCACGCAGGTGGGGTTTTGCATTGCTATAATTTTTTCTATCAGCTTATCAACCATAAACCGCTCCTTAAATACTGTACTTAATATCTCCGTCTACAATAGTGCAGACAGTTTTACCCCATACTTCAAAACCGTTGAAAGGGGTATTTTTTCCTTTTGAAATAAATTTGCCGCTGTCGATTTTATACTTTTTACCCAGATCCACCACGGTAATATCCGCGGGCGAGCCAACTTTAAGTTCGCCGCCTTCAAGGTCCAGAATTTGCGCGGGGACTTTACTGATCTTTTGCACGAGTGCGCAAAGACCGATATGCCCCGCTTTAACAAGATAGGTATAGCTCAGCGCAAAACTCGTCTCTATTCCGCTTATGCCGAAAGCGGCAAGGTTGTACTCCACCTGCTTATCTTTCAAGGCGTGCGGCGCGTGGTCGGTGACTATGCAGTCTATCGTTCCGTCCTTTATTGCTTCGATAATCGCTTCCCTGTCCCTTTGTTCGCGGACGGGGGGATTAACCTTTGTATTTGTGTCAAACCCTGTAATGACGTCGTCAGTCAGGATAAAGTAATGCGGGCAGGTTTCCGCCGTCACCTTTACCCCGCGCTTTTTTGCGTTGCGGATAATTTCCACCCCGCTGTAAGTTGAAACATGGCAGATATGCACGGGAACGTTTAAACTTTCCGCAAGGGCGATATCGCGCGCTATCATTATATCTTCGGCGGCGCGAAGGCTGCCTTTAAGCCCCGTAAGCGTTGAATTGTAACCTTCGTTCACAACCCCGCCGTCCACAAGGTTGATATCTTCGCAGTGGCAAAGACACTTTAAGTTAAAACCGCTTGCATACTCCATTGCAAGGCGCATTATATTCGAATCCATTACGGACTTTCCGTCGTCGCTTATCGCAACGGCGCCCGCTCTCTTCATTTTGCCGATATCAGCCATTGCCGCGCCGTTTTCGCCCCTTGTAATGGCGCCTATCGGATTGATTTTACAGAGATTAACTTCGCGCTGTCTGTTCTTTATATAGTTGACCACTAAGGCGTTATCGCAGACGGGGTCTGTATTGGGCATACAGCAAACCTGCGTAAATCCGCCCGCGACGGCGGCTTTCGAACCGCTTTCGATATCTTCCTTGCCTTCGAATCCCGGTTCGCGCAAATGAACGTGTATGTCTATCAATCCGGGCAATACGTGTTTTCCGTCAGCGTCCAACGTTTTGCAGTCGGCTGTAATGTTTTCCGCTATTTTTGAAATTTTGCCGTCTTCAATTAAAATATCGGCTTTCTTCTCGCCGCCGTCAAGAGCAAGCGTACCGTTTTTTATAAGTAATTTCATAAATTTTTCTCCCTGTATTCGACAAGCAGTTTTAATAACGCCATTCTTACGGCAACTCCGCAAGTAACCTGTTCTTCTATTACGCTCGTTTCGCCGTCAATCAGCGTAGGCGTAAGTTCTACGCCCCTGTTTACGGGACCGGGGTGCAGAATAACCGCGTCCTTTTTTGCGTACTTCAAAAGATTGTCCTTTACGCCGTAAAACGCGCTGTACTCGGAAAGAGACGGAAACAGTCCGCCGTTCTGTCTTTCAAGCTGTATTCGCAGTCCCATTACGCCGTCCGCGCCTTCAATGGCTTCTTCTCGGGATTTTGCGACTTTTGCGCCCAGCTTCGATATTTCTTTGGGCAGAAGAGTTTCGGGAGCGTACATATAAACTTCCGCACCCAGCTTCGTAAGCCCGAAAAGATTGCTCTTTGCAACTCTGCTGTGCTTTATGTCGCCCAGAATCGCCACTTTAAGCCCCTTGATTTTGCCAAACTTTCTCTTCAACGAAAGCATGTCAAGAAGGGCTTGCGTGGGGTGTTCGTTCATTCCGTCGCCACCGTTTAAAACGCTTGCTTTTACATTTTGCGCAAGCAGACGGGGCGCGCCCGCCATGGGGTGTCGAATCGCAATAAAATCAATCTTCATTGCGTCAAGCGTCTTGCCCGTATCTATCAGCGTTTCGCCTTTCTGAACCGAACTTGACGCCGCGGAAATATTTACGACGTTTGCGCCGAGATACTTGCCCGCAAGCTCGAAAGAAACGCGCGTACGCGTGCTGTTTTCATAAAACAGGGTGATAAGCGACTTACCCGCAAGCAGGTTTGACTTCTTATCTTTGCCGTCGAGAAAATCCCGCATTTTATCCGCGGTTTCCAAAATTTCGCAAATTTCTTCAGCGCTGCAATCGTACAGCCCGAGCAAATCTTTTTTAGCCAGCATATTTATCCTCGCGTAAATTATTTATTACAGAAAAAAAGCGGTAAAGACAGAATTCTGAAAGGTCTGCGCCCTTCAATATCCGCCTTTTCCGCTTAAAGAATACCGTGATTCTTTCAGAATTACATAATTATATATTTCAGTCAATTTCCGTTGCATTTCGTAACCGTTCAACATTTTGAAAAATTATATCACAACAATTAATCAATGTAAAGCGCAAAACCGCATTTTTACAAAATTCTTTGCAAGGTAAAATTCACCTTGTCGCAGGAAGTCAAAAGATATTCTATTCCGCTTTTTACCGTCCGCAAAGGAAAATACGCTTCGCCGTGAATATGCCCGAAAATTACTTTATCGGCTTTATTCTGCTCAAAAAGCCCTGTAAAAAGGGTATCGGGCGACTTCAAACTGAACGGCGGATAATGAACCATAACCAAAAGTTTATCTCCGCTCTCCCTGACTTTTTCAACCTGACCGAAACACAGCTTAAACCGCTCCGCTTCACGCATATACAGTTTTTCGTCGTGGTCGGTATAGTCGCTGCTGCCGGGACAGGTCCAGCCGCGTGAACCGCATATTACCACGCCGTCAAACCTGATACAGTCGTTCTGCAAAAAATAAAACGTACCGTCGGGCGCGTTGTCGCGTAATTTCGTAATGCCGTTCCACCAGTAGTCGTGGTTGCCGCGGATAAACACCTTTTTGCCTTTAAGACCTTTTAACGTGCGCAAATCGTACAACCCTTCTTCAAGAACCGTACCCCAGCTTGTATCGCCGCAAATTAAAACCACATCTTCGTCGCTAACCTTTTCGTTCCAGTCCGCTTTAATTTTTTCAAAGTGATTTTCCCATCCCGCGCCAAACACGTCCATAGGCTTGTCGCACATTCCCGAAAGGTGTAAATCGCTTATTGAAAATATTTTCATAAATATATGTTATCACTTTTTAAAACTTTAATAAAGCGTTTTTGCAGGCAAAATTTACAGCTAAAAACCCCGATTTTATATGTTTTTTGGCTATTTATGTCTGGCATAGTACTGTTTTAACGGTTAATCATAACTACGCGTGGAAACGCGTAGTTTGTGGTAGCCCTATAAGGGCATGGTACTGGCAGTGCTATTCG
>CAOMHR010000071.1 GCA_948482865.1 Christensenellaceae bacterium | reverse complement strand
ATACCGCACTCAGACTATACCGCCGTCATTAAAGCCGCAAGACTTGTTGACAGAATGAGCTATAATGTTGAATTACCGAGCGAACAGTCGCTCAAACTTCTTGCCCCCCAAAAAACCAAGCAGAGTCTTCTGCTGCCTATGAAAGGTTTAAAAGACGCAATAATATACGACAAGGAAAACAAAGTAAGAAAAAACCGCGTTTTACCCGCAGGACAGACAACGCAAATGATTATAGGCGCGTCGCCCGAAAGCGACGGACGCATTTTAAAACTTACCGAAGCTCTGTACAGAAATATGAATTTAAAAAGAGTATACTACTCTTCCTATATACCCGTAGTCCAAAGCAACAAGCTGCCCGCCGTAGGCGCGGGGCTTTTAAGGGAACACAGGCTTTATCAGGCGGACTGGCTTATACGTTTTTACGGCTTTGACGTATCTGAAATTTGCGGAGAAGACGAAAATCTTTCAAAAGAATACGACCCTAAGTGCGCCTGGGCGTTAAGGAATATGCATCTTTTCCCCGTTGAAATAAATACAGCGCCGCTTGAAACGCTTTTGCGCGTACCGGGAATAGGCGCGAGAAGCGCATACCGCATAACCGAAGCGCGAAGATTTGCAAAACTCGATTTTGATAATCTCGCAAAAATGCGCATAGTATTAAAGAGAGCAAAACATTTTATCACCTGCAAGGGCAAATTTTACGGCTCGCAAAACGCTGCGCAAATTAAAACTTCGCTGTTGCTTGCGGGCGCAAGCGAAGTATCCGAGCAACTTTCAATGTTTTCGGAAACGACTACCGCCCTTTCCGTTCTCACCGGAGAAATATGAAAATTTATCTGACCGACGGCACGGTTACCTGCTTTTTCACCGCGGTGTTCGACTGCTTCCGCGAAAAAGACTGCGTTATAACTTCCAATCCGAATATTCAACTTACTTTCGACAGCGAAGTTATCCGCATTGAAAGCGACGGAGAAAAAAACCTGCGCGTTCAAAAAGCGGTAAACGGATACGACAAAGACTGCACGGACGATATTATAACCGTGCTGCGCAGTTGCGACCCGTTAAAAGAGCAAATAGCGTTCGAGTATATCAAAAAACTTATGCAGGTAAAAGCGCCTGTCAAAAATCGGCTTAATATTCCCGAAGTTATAGAATTTAACGACATTATTTACAAAGTCATAGGCGAAACGCACAGATTAAAGGGTCTGTTAAGATTTATGGAAAGCCGTAGCGGCGCACTGTACGCCCCCTACACTCCCGACAACGACATAACCGATTTGCTTACCGCACACTTTGCCGAAAGATTGCAATCCGAAAAATTTGTCATACACGATTTGAAACGAAAGATTGCGGGAATGTATGACGGTAACGAATGGTTTGTAGGCAACGCGGGCGAAACGGAAGTATACCTTTCCGAATACGAGCGCGCGTTTGAAAACCTGTGGAAAAAATATTATAACGCCGTAAACATAAAAGAACGTCCGCACGAAAAACAGATGAAAGGCAGTATGCCGGTAAGATACTGGAAATTTTTGCCTGAAAAAAAATGAAACAAGCGCACCCCTCAGGGTGCGCCTTTTGTTATTTCAATTTTTTTGAAATCTTTTTAAAGAAATCGGTAAGATAATTATTTTTGAAATTTTCAATTTCTCCGCAGTCTGCGGCTTTGGTCAGTTCACGGTCAATAGGAATTTTTGCAACGTTGGGAATGCCGTATTCCATTGCAAGCGCATCTACGTTACTTTCGCCGAACACGGAAATTTTTCTGCCGCAGTCCGGACAGGGAATATAACTCATATTCTCCACTATACCCAAAATAGGCACTTTCATCATCTGAGCCATATTTACCGCTTTCTGAACTATCATGCCCACCAAATCCTGCGGCGTGGTGACAATAACAATGCCGTCAAGCGGAATACTCTGATATACCGTCAACGGCACGTCGCCTGTGCCGGGGGGCATATCTATGAACATACAGTCCACCCCCGTCCAAATGACGTCCGTCCAGAATTGCATAACAGTACCCGATATAAGCGAGCCGCGCCATACGACAGGCTCGGCTTCGTTTTCAAGAAGCAGATTCATTGACATAAGCTGAATACCGCCTTCTGTAATAACGGGCAGTATACCGTTTTCGCCACCTTTTGCCCTGTCGGTTGCACCGAACATTCGTGGAATTGAAGGACCTGTTATGTCGGCGTCCATAATTGCGGTTACTTTACCGCTATCCTGACAGGCTGCCGCAAGAAGTGCGCAAGTCATAGACTTGCCGACCCCGCCCTTGCCGCTGACAACGGCTATTACTTTTTTTATATCGCTTAATTCGTGCGGCTTTTTTATTAAGTTCTTAGGCTTTCTTGAAGAACAGTTTTCTCCGCATGAACTGCAATCGTGCGTACAGTTTTCAGACATGGTTATCTCCGTAATTTAAAGTACTTACATTTTAAAATATAGCCTAAAAATTGTCAACTTAAAACCTTTATATTTGCTTGCCAAATTACCTTATTTCTGTTAAAATGGCTGTACTGTGCTAGGTGGGGAGTTAGCGGTGCCCTGTACCTGCAATCCGCTACAGCAGGACTGAACGTCTTTCCCGACGAAGTTTGTGGAAGGCTGCGTCTTATAAGGGGTGTTGATACCAAGGTCTTATGCAACCGAACGCTGCGAACCGTGTCAGGATAGGGATATAGCAGCACTAAACAGTTTCTTCGGTGTGCCATAAGGTAGCTTTGGAGTAGCTACCTGTAAGATTTACGCTTCGGCAAATTTCGGCAAAAAAGACTGCACAGCTTTTTTTAATAACTTACGCCCGAAGGCAAAAGCCTTCGGGCGTTAATTTATTTATTGAACATTATTTTTTCGCTTTTAAAAATGAACGTTAAAAGCACCGTAAGCAACACTGCCAGAACCACGTTTGAAATTATTGCAAGCGCGACCCCCGCCCCCGTTGCCGTAAAAGACATTACAGAAGATATGGCAAGCCCGCTGCCAAGCAACGGTATTGCAAACAGTCCGAGTGCCGAATTTGCCGTAATGAACATTGACGCGAGCCCCAACAGAATAATCACCATCATCAACGGCGTTATCATTGCGCTTGCTTCCTTTACGCTTTTCGCCATAGCGGACATCACTGAAAAAGCAGAAATAATAACAAAAACAATTGAAATTATCAGCCCCAACAGCATAAAGTAATCACCAACGCCGTAGAAAGCCGCCGTTTCCGCCCCGATAAAACCGCCCATTAATTTCGGCAATGAAAATATTACGCCTATAAAACTGGACAGACCGCTCAACATAGCAAAACACGTTAAACTTAATATTTTACCCACGGCGAGTTGAACGCGCTTTATCGGAGTAACAAGCATTGTCGCCATTGTCCCGCGCTCCTTTTCACCTGCGATTGATTCCGGTGCAACGGCAATGCACGCAGACGCCAGCAGAGCGAACATCAGCATAGGTACAAGCATTGAAAGTATATTTGCGGCAGTATCCTTATCGTCTGCAAGATCTCCGCTACCGCCCGCGTTTATATTAAAAACGGGTTGTTTAAAAGGCTCTAACATAGCGCATACAATACTGTATGCCGCGGCGGATTTTGTCTTTGCGGAATTGTAATATATTCGCACGTCGGCGCCGGTCTGCCCAAAAAGATTTTCGGGGAACACAACCGCTATTTCCATTTCGCCAGCGGCAACTTTGTCCTTTGCTTCGTCTTCGGTCATAGTCTCGGTTGAAAGGTTTAAAACGCTTCCCAAAGTTTCGGAAATTTCCGCAGGCATATTTATCACGTAAGCCGACGGTTTGAAATTTTCATCAATCTTTCCTTTATCGGCAAATACCGTACCCATAATAGAATATAAAACGTAAATTAACAGTCCCGGCAAAAGCACCGTGACAATCATACGCTTGTCCCTGAAAAATCGGTAAAATTCTTTTTTTACTACAGCCCACACGTGTTTCATATTCTCCCTCCCGTGACCTTGTTATAAATGTTGAAAAAAGTATTTTCAAGCGAATCGGTTTCGGTCAGTTTTTCCAGAGTATCAAGCGCGGCGAGTTTGCCGTTAACTATTATACCCACTCTGTCGCACAACTTTTCCACAAGGCTGAAAATGTGCGTTGAAAGAATTATTGTTTTACCGCGCGATTTAAGTTCTTCCAAAAAGTCTGTGACGACTTTTGCAGTCAATACGTCAAGCCCGTTTGTAGGTTCGTCAAAAATTATAAGATCAGGGTCGTGAACTATTGAAACCACAAGCGAAACTTTTTGCTTCATACCCGTAGAAAGGTTGGCAAGTTTGACTTCGGCAAACCTGTCTATCCCGAATTTGCAAAACATTTCCCTTTTGCGGCTGTCGCGCGTTGCACGGTCCACACCGTAAAGTTCGCTGAAAAAATCGTACAGATAATTAGGCGTAAAAAAGTCGTCGAGTTTTAACTCGCTGGTTAAAAAGCCTATGCCGCCGCGAACTGCGTACTCTTCCGTCACAACGCTTTTACCATTTATAAACGCGTTTCCGCTATCCGGTTTTATGAGCGTAGCCAACATTCTCAAAGTAGTGGTTTTGCCCGCGCCGTTGGGACCCAGAAGTCCGAAAATTTCACCACGGTAAGCAGTAAAAGATAAATTGTCCACCGCTACTTTTAAAGGCGTAGAAACACCTTCCAACCGCTGTTGCTTTTTTGACAGTTTAAAGGTTTTTGTTAAATTTTCAGCTCTCAATATTTCTTCCATTATTTTCTCCGCGTAAAATTTCGCTTGATAATTTTATAATTACAGTATACGGAACAAAATGTTCAAAGTCAAGCAAACAGGAACAAAATGTTCTATCATTTTAATATGAATAAATTTTCAGAAAGATTTAAAGAATTGCGCATAGAACACGGGCTTTCACGCGCAGTCGCCGCAGAAAAACTCAATGTTTCCGTAAGGCTTATCGCATATTGGGAAAGCGGCGAGCGCGAATGCGATTTCGATACGCTGCTGTCCGTAGCCCAACTATTTTCAACAAGCGTGGATTATCTTCTTGGCAATACAGAATTTTAATATACTTAAAAGGGCGGAACTTTTCCGCCCTTTTTTATGCGTTGAAATAAGTAAAATGTAAAACAAGACAAGTAATAGACAAAAGCACGAGATACAAGCTGAACCACTTATAATTTGCCTTTTTAATAACTTTCAGCATTACCTTTATCGCAAACAGTCCGGATATCGCCGAAATTATGAATCCGAGCGCAACACTCCAACCGAGAGTTGCCCCGCCTTCCACAAAAGACTGCTGGATTTCACCCTTATACAGTCCTGAGCCGAGTTCTACGACAAAGCTACCCAAAATCACGGGTATACTCATCAGGAACGAAAATTTTGCAACGTCTTCGCTTCTGCATCCGGCGAGAGTGCCTGCGCAAATTGTAGAACCGCTTCTCGAAATACCGGGAAGAACCGCCATTGCCTGCGCAACTCCCATAGGGATTACCGTTTTAAAACATAGCGGCAAGGCGTTCTGCCTTCTTTTTACCACTATTTCCGTTATGAACAGCACCGACGCGGTTACAAAGAAAAATACAGCAAGCACAATCCCCATACAGGAACGGTTTAAAAGAATTTCGTCCAAGTCGAAAAACTTGACCAGCAACCCAGAAATCACCGCGGGAACAGTAGCTAAAACCAAAAAGCCCAATGTTTTAAAGGGCTTTTTGAAAAGTGCTATTATATCTTTCCAGAATACAACGCACACGGCGACAAGCGTGCCGAGATGCAGTATTATGGTGAAGAACAGCGCAATCTGGTCATCGTTAATTCCGAACACGCCCTGAAAGAACGCCACGTGTCCCGATGACGATACCGGTAAAAATTCAGTAAGACCCTGAACCAAACCGAGAATAATTGCCTGCCAGATTTCCATTAATTAATCGTCCAGGTCGAGTAAATCCTGATACCTTGACTGGTATTTGGTTACCGACACATCCTTATTAAAGTCGCTTATTATCCTGCTTCTCAGCGTTGTGGACACTTTTGCAAGATTGTTGTTTTTAATCATTTCAAAGAAAAGATTTTCAAACGTACCGTCTTCAGAAACTCTTGTCCAGACAGGGTTATACGCTTCTCCGCCGTTAACATCAAACGCATAGGTAACATAAATCAGATGCCAACCGTAATCGCCTGCGCAGACTGCAAAACCGCCTTCTCCTTTGTTTATGGCAAGTTTTGCGGCGTATTCAAACTCTTTGATATATTTAGTATCGTAAGCCGAAACAGAATAACCGATATAGTTTGAAAGTATGCCCGTATCTGTTGTGTAGGCAAACTGAAGCTCGTTAACCGCGCTCATTGCCTTGTACTGTGCGGAATCTTCTTTCAGAAGGTCGGACTTATTGAAAGTACCCAAATCTACTTTACCGCTTGCGTATACGAAATTTGAATAATCTATTTCGTCTTCGTCGTCCGCTTTATGGAATTTATCTGTAGAATAATAATCTTCGGTATTTCCGTTTGCGAGAGTGTAATTACTATCGAAAGTTACTTTCTCGCCGCCGAGTACAAAGTTAATATATGCCGAAAATTCTTTAAGCATACCGTCGATATCAAGTTTGTTGCCAAGCAAGGAATAACTGCCGTCAGCATTTTCGTATACTTTGCCGTTGTAAGGATAGCTTCCGCTGTAAGCCTGCAACTTCTTATATCTGCCGCCTTCGGCGCTGTCGGTAAGATTGTCTTCAAAGAAAAGCCACTTGCCGTTTACGCCGTTTTCATAAACGGGTAAATCCGTATCGGTAGCGTCAAACGCATACTTCTTATCGCCGTTAAACCAAGCCGAGCGCTGGTCCACCGTCTTGATATTTTTAAGAATCTGATTTCTTTCGTAATAATATTTATCGTCGTCTTCCGTTGCCTTACGGATACTCTCCTGCACTGCAAGTTCGGCGCTTTGAAGAGCGTTGAAAGGAAGCAGAATATTGTATACGAAACCGTATCTGCCGTTGTTGGTACCGTCAAACTTTTCACTGTCGTCGGTTTTAGGACTGTACAGAATAAAAGAGTCGGACGCCATTTTGTCAAGCGCAGTTTCAAAATCGGCAGTTTTCGAATAGTCTCTTTGCTGCTGCTTTACAAGCTCGTCGTAAACGTATTGGATATATGAAGTAGCTTCATTGTCGCCGTTTTTCAGCTGTTCTTCAAGGTTCTCTTCGTAGTCGTTGAAATATTTTGTGACCGCACGCGATTTAAGCTGGGTGAGATATTCTTTCTGAATATAGTCAAGGCTCATGATATCAGTAAGGTCTTCCTTGCTGCCGTCCACAAGATAATTGTTGCCGAGATTGTTTATAAAGCTGTTGTAAGCTCTCAGTCTTGTAAGTCTGGTAGTTCCTTCCAGCGCAACTTCCTGATAAATACCGCTGTCCGCCAGCAGATAACCATCATAACCGGTATAAACGTAATAATCAAGCCCGCCGTCTTCCGAATGGGGATAATAATCGTCCTGCTCGCTGTTAAGATTTACAGGGGTCGTACGCGTTTCGCTGCCTTTGTAATCTTCATCTTCTTCTATTAAAGTCTTTTCGTAATTGTCTATTGCCGAATTAAGCGAAGTGTACAAAGAATAGCGCGCAAGATAAACTTCGTCACTGTAAACTACTTTTTCAGTGCCGACGTTTTCGCTGCCTAAAAGATATTCGTATCTCTGAACGTCGTTTTCGAAACCAAGGAAAGTTTCAAGCGCGGCGCTGTCACTGCTCTGCGACAAAAGTTCTAAAGTGCAGTACTGGGTAAGCACCGCATTCTCAACGAGAGTGTTCACGAGCAAATTGAACGTATCTTTATAAGTATAGTTATTTTTATAGTCCATTAAACAACCTCTTGAAATAATT
>CAOMHR010000070.1 GCA_948482865.1 Christensenellaceae bacterium | reverse complement strand
CACTCCCATTTGCTTACCCACGCCGCGCGACAAGATAAGCCGGTTCGGTCAAAATCTAAAATAATTTATTTGCATTTTAAAAGTTAAATTGGTAAAATATTTCCAAGGTGAGTTACAAATGACATCTAACGAAATTTTGCACTATTGTCTTGACAATTTAGACGGAACGGTTTTGGTTAATAGCTGGGGCGAACAGGGCATTTTTTATAATCCCGAAAACGAGTTAAAGCGCGGCGTATATATTCTGACGTCAAAAGAAAAAGACGGCGAAAACGATAGCAGTTCAAATTTAAACCGCGCAAATGTTTACCGCATAAATTTAGGCATCAGAAAAAAGACTTTTATTGATTTATTTGGATTTATTCCCGCACGTCCTTCAAAAGGCGGTGTTGTAAAAATGGACTTTGACTTTTCACAAGTTGACACAATTATGCCACACCCCGTTTATGCCTGGATGAGTTGGATATGCGTACTAAATCCGTCAACGGAAACTTTTGAAAAATTAAAACCCTTAATTCAGGAAGCCTACGAATACGCAAAAGAGAAATTTTTACAAAGATTAAAATGAAACTATATTTAATGGAAATTTCATTAAAATGGTATGGAAAATGAAAATTAAAAAAATCACTAAAAACAAAATAGACGTCGCCCACGTTATTTCAGACGAAAAAGTTATATATGACCCGCAAAGCGCTCTCGACCTGATGATGACGGTTAATTATGAAACCGGCGTTAAAAATATTATGATTTCAAAAAACTTAATTACAGAAAAATTTTTTGTATTAAGCAGCGGTCTTGCGGGAGAGATATTGCAAAAATTTATTAACTATAAATTCCGTATTGCAATTTACGGCGATTACTCAAAATATACAAGCAAGCCTTTAAAAGATTTCATTTACGAAAGCAATAACGGGCGCGAAATATTCTTTACCGATACTGCGGAAGAAGCAATTGATAAACTGACCGAAACTAAAATAATATGAAATGTATCTGAAAAAGGACAGGCGTTCCGCCCGTCCTTTTCTTTGCTTAATTAGAGTTTAATCTGTCAATTGCCAGCTTAAAATAATTTTTATCCAGCTCAATTCCTATAAATTTTCTGTTCAAGTCCAAACAGGCGACCCCCGTTGTTCCGCTACCCATAAACGGGTCAAGAACCACGTCGTTTTCATTAGTATGTATACTGATAATTTCTTTCATAAGTTTCAGGCTCTTTTGCGTAGGATGTCCGACTTTTTCATTGCCCGACACGGTTGACGTTTCAAACATACTGCGCATATATGAACAGTCATTCGATTTATTAAATGTCCACTTAGAACCTTTTTTTACCGCCCATACGGCAAACTCCATATCCTGAACATATCTTCTATCGGTGTTTCTCGGCATCGGATTTGATTTTCGCCAAACCAAAACGTCTTTTACTTCAAGATTGCTCTCTTCCATTGTTTTAATAATAAAACTCATATACCTGTACGAACAAAAAACAATCATTGAGCCGTTTTTATCTAAAATCTTCCCGTACTCCGGAATCCAGGAAAACAAATCAAAATTTTTATCCCATTCACCAAAGTCAACACCCTGTCTCGGTCTCTTTAATGTATTAAAATTGTTCTCGTGGGAAATGTTATACGGGGGATCGGTAATAATATGGTTTACTTTAACGTCGTTTTTAACAAATTCGTTGATTATAGTATATGCGTTGCCCTGAAATAATTTAAAATTCCGTTTCTCCACTACGTCGTTGTCCAATTCATTATAAATCTGTTCCCCTATTGCCTTTGCAAGCAGCGGCGGAACAGCGTTGCCTATCTGTTTGCATACGGCGACTTTCGGTCCGTAAAAATAAAAATCGTCGTTAAAACTTTGGATTCTTGCAGCTTCCCGGGGCGTTATTGCACGGTTAAGATACGGGTGCGAATTTTTACCGTTTGACGGAGTATCGAATCTTGTATCTATCGTAGGACTTATGCTGTCCCATTCCAGCCTTGACCATGTTGTGGAAAATTTTTGCTTTCCGACCAACTCTTTCGGCAAATACTCCTTACCCTTTTCAGGCGGAATCATTTTCAGTTTATCAATAGCGCCCTTCGAATGTCCCGACGCTTTATGATACTGCAATTTGCCGCCGCGCAAAAACTTCTGATAATCGCTTAAACTTTCGTTTTTATATTCCGAAAGAATATCGCCCTCTCCGCTTTCCAAATAAGACAAATCGGAAATGGCGTCTTTTACCGTAACCCGTTTTTCCTGCGGATTGGGAAGATTGATGAATTTAAATTTTGATGCAATAAAAATTGCCCTTTCTCTGCTTTGCGGGACGCCGTAATCTCTGGCATTGACTACCCCGCAGTTTACAATATATCCAAGCGATTTAATTTCTTTAATGATTTCGTTTTTGAAATAATGGTTTGACGAATTTAAAATGTTTTTAACATTTTCTATAACAAAAACTTCGGGCTGGATTTCCCTGACCAGATTAAGATACTCTTTAAATAAGAAATTGCGCTTATCTTCAAGCCCGAGATTCTTCCCCTTCAAACTGAAACCCTGACAAGGCGGACCGCCGATAATCATATTGACGCCGCGCTTTTTGCTTTCAGTTATAATTTCTTTTTTAACGTCTTCATTTAAAATATCCCCGCATACCGCAACCGCCTTGGGGAAATTTTTTGCAAAAGTTTCAATAGCATATTTATCGTAATCCAACCCCACTTCGGTAGAAAAATTTTCCAGCATATCAAAACCTGCTGAAAAACCGCCTGCGCCGCAGAATAAATCTAAAATTTTAAATTTCATACGGTTCTCCTTAGTGAGGGGTATCTTTTTTTTACCTCATAAAATATGTTATCATAATCTGTTTGAAAAAACAACAAATAGTGTATTATATTAAAAAATAATTTAATATTAGGAGACACCAATGAAAGTCAGTGAATTTTTAGATAATAACGACGTCCCCCCTTTTTTGCTTGGTGCATTTTACGGTAAATACGAATTTACGAACAACGGCAAGTTTATTTATACTTATTCTACATACAGAAACTATTCAAAAGTATATGACAACAAAGCGTTATGCTTAAAATCCAAGCAGACTTTTATTATTCAGGCTAATGAAATATCAAAACCTTATCCATATTGGCAAAAAGGAAATGCGTTATATCCTAAAGCCGATATAGTTTTCCCACTTGAAAATGACCTTGGGCTTACAAAAGATAATTTTTTTAACCGTTTGAACAGAAAAATACTTAATTCTGCTTTTATATACGAACCGCATCTGACTGAAGAAAAAAAGATGTTTATACGCGGCTTTTCGGAACTACGCGCAAGTTTAGACAGAAGCAGAAATTTATTGACTATGGACTACGTAAAAAACAGCGCGCAGGAAACGAAGCGCGTCAGGCTGTTAATTGACCAGCTTAACGTGCCGGTATATGTTGTCAACTATAATTTCAGAGAATTTCAGCCGGATTACAGATCAGGTAAAAAAAGAGAAACCCAGTTGAGATTCAATATATACTGGTATGCCACAAATATCGGTTTCATAAACGAATACAGAGTAGCGGCATTTAAAGAAAACTTTAATTTTATTTCAATTAAAACAGACGGAGTTGTAACTTATTTCGATTGCGCCCAACCTCTTGAAAGCGACAACACAACTTTTGAAAACAGGTTAGCTTATTATACCCACAATGTTTTCAACAGAAAACTGACAAAAACAGACTTGATAAATTTTAAAAAATTGATAAACGCTACCGAAGAAAATAATTCCTTTAAAAGAGACTTTTCCATCGTCAGTTACGTAAAGTATCTTACTGAAGATAAATGCGTTTGCTGTTGTGACGATTACGACATAAAAGACAGAACTCATATAGAAGCAAAAACCGGCAGGTATCATTTTGAAATTCATCATATGATTTCTTTAGGCAAAAACAAGGAATTGGATAATGTTGACAATCTGGCTAAACTTTGCCCTGCCTGTCACGCAAGTTTATCACGCGGTAGCGCAAACGAAAATGTTCAAAAAGAATTAATAAGAAAAATCTTCAAACACAAAAACAATATTCTGACTTTCTGTGAAAGCTATTTTGACGAAAAAGATTTTGAAACCGTTGTAGATTTGGTTTGGAAATCTTTGAAATAATCTCACATCAAAGCCTATTATATTTTTAAATTATTATTGCATTTTGCAATGATTTATACTATAATTATTCTACATTATATCACGAAAGATGGAGGCACTTTAATGCTAAATACAAAAATAGCAAATCTTTTAAACGAACAGGTAAATAAAGAACTTTATTCGGGCTATCTCTACCTTGAATTTGCAAACTACTACGCGGACGAAGGTTTAGACGGCTTTGCCCACTGGTACGAAATTCAGGCGCACGAAGAGCGCGACCACGCAATGATGATCCGCCGCTATCTTATAGACAACGGATACCGCGTTACCTTTGACGCAATTGCAAAACCCGACAAAACTTTTTCTTCCGCAATAGAACCTTTGAATGCGGGATTCGAACACGAAAAATACGTAACTTCGCTTATTAACAACATTTACGCGCTTGCTTTTGAAACCAAGGATTTTAAAACAATGCAGTTTTTGGACTGGTTCATTAAGGAACAGGGCGAAGAAGAAAAAAATGCCGAAGACCAGATTAAAAAATTCAAAATGTTCGGACACGACGCAAAAGGACTGTATGCGCTTAACCAGGAACTCGCTGCACGCGTGTACACCCCTTCCGCCACCGGTCCCGCGATGTAAATTTTTAAAACCGACCCAAAAACAATGGATAAAAATCAGCTATTCAAATTCATTTCCGAACAAAAGACGGCGTTTATCGCGTCAGTTGACGAACAGGGTTATCCTGTTATCCGCGCAATGCTTGCGCCGCGCAAAATAGACGGAAACGCTGTATATTTCAGCACCAACACGTCGTCAAACAAAATTAAGCATTTTACCGGAAATAACAAGGCTTGCGTCTATTTTTATAACCGCGGCAGGTTTAAATATCAAGGCGTATCTATAACCGGCGAAATGGAAATTTGCACCGACCAGCCTACAAAAGATATGATTTGGAAATTCGGCGATAAATTATTCTATAAACAGGGCGTAACCGACCCGGATTATTGCGTTTTAAAATTTACCGCCAAAAAAGCGGAATACTACTGTGATTTTAAAATACAAACGTTTGAACTGTAAATTAAAGCGGCGCGGACTTGTTGTCCGCGCCGCTTTTTTCATTATTTATTTCTTTTTCTCGCTGCGGCGTTTGTCGTTTATTATGTCAAGCGTCTTTTCGTCTATCAGAGAAATTCCTTCCTGCTTTGCAATTGCAACCATCTGACTGAGCGCGGCATTTAAAAATATCCGCGGTATTTTCGTAAGCCTTGCGCACGCGCCGTCGGTAAATTTTACTTCGGGGTCTATTCTCGAAGCGGCGTATTTTACAGAATTTACGTCCCCTTCCTTCACGCGGATTTTTTCCGGTATAGGCTTTTTAAATTTTGTATACCAGAAATTAGTACTGTCGCGATAACCGTAATCCACGGGAACTGCGGGGAAGTTTTTACAGTCGACCCCGTCCACAATAGCGCCGTAATATTTGGGTTTAATCAGAATTTTATCTATTTTTAAAATGAAGTGCGCGCCGAACCTTGAAGTTATGCCGTTAAAATTTCTGTACGGCGGCTCGTATCCATCTAAATTTCCCGCTTTGTTCAGATACGCGTCTTCAAGACTGTCGTCCCAACTGCATTCGAATACCTGATAGGCTTCGCCTATAATTTTAGGTCTGCTTTTTTCAATTTTACTTTCCTTAAGCGTGAAAATACAATTCTTCATTTTCTCTTCGGTGCTGTCGCCGGGGAAGCCCAGCCTCACCGCTTCTTTGAAATACTTTCTTTTATCGGTAATAAAATTGAGCGAAACCTTTTTATTGCGTAAAATGTTCTGCGCGGTATTGGAATTGTTCCTGCACTCCAAAAGCATTGCGTAATAGTTTTTTCCCGCAACGTAATAAGGAAAACACAGCGAATACGCGCCGAGATTAGTTTGTCCGCTTTCCGAAACCGTGCCCGCCAAAATAGTCGGCATAGGGAAAAAGGCCGACGTCTGGTAAAAATTATCTACTATCCTTAAATCTTTGAAATCTTTCATATTGATAATATAATATGCAGTTTATGAATTTGTCAATACAAGCCTTTTAATTTATAGCAAAAAACAGCCCGAAAATTTTCGGGCGTAGTTACAATTTATTCTTCGCTTTCGTCCTGCTCTTCGTCGTTCAGCTCTTCAAGCATTTTTGCAATATCTTCTTCAGAAAGTTCTTCCATACTTTCTTCAAGTTTTCCGTAAGCTAATTTGTCGTGATGAATTGTCATAGCATAATTTTAGCACAATAAATAAAAGCTGTCAATAAATGTTTCCAAAATCGTTTGACTGTAAAAAGAATTAAATATATAATACTACTGTACTGAGGCGTAGCGCAGTTGGTAGCGCGTATGGTTCGGGACCATAAGGTCGTGGGTTCAAATCCCGTCGCCTCAACCAGAAAACGGGGTTAAATCATACGATTTAACCCCGTTTTTATTTAGTTTTAGTCACTTTTTAAAATGTACTCCCAAAAAATATTTTATTAAATCATATATGACTGTTTCTGATCCACCGCATTGCAAAAAGCCCGATAGTTTCCTTCCCCTGCTTTGAGTTAATGCCAACGAATCAAATATGTTATTTCAAATAAGTTGCTATAACTTACAAAACAGACTGTGCGTACTAAAGCGGGGCGATTTTATACAAAAATCGCCCCGCTTTAGTGATTAGCTTTAACAAATATTCAAAACGTTCTAATAAATTACTACCGTATGTCAGACACCCACTTATTGGAACGGTACGGGCAAGGTTTAGCCTCTCGATTAATTTCATATAAATATCTACGTTTCCATCGTGGTCAACCTCGATTTTCTCTATGATTTTCCGAAGCTGACCGTTTGTCATTTCGCCCGTTTCTATAATGTCTTCTATCGTTTTGAAAGTCTTTTCTAAAATGCTTTTCAGCTCTCCGGTTTTGGAAATCCTGTGCTTGACGAGCTTTAATTCGCTTTCAATCTTTTCCATTCTCTGTTTGCTGTCGCCGACGTGATTGTTGAATTCTTCCTTGCTTATCATCTCGGCTGCAAACATATCCATATATTTTACACGGAACGCTTTCAGTTTCTCGTATTCGGCTGTCAGCTCTTTTTCCTGTTGTAAGTTGACGTCCTCTTCCTTATAGACCTTATGGAACTCATCAACAACGTGCTCGATTATCTTATCTTTGTTTTTTATGTAATTGCGGAAATACTCGTTCAGCTTTTTGATTAAAACGTCTTCGCCGATGCTCGTCGCATTGCAACAGGTCTTTGCGCCACGTCCGTTCCTGCCCGAGCAAACCCAACGAACATAAGTGTTCTGGTAAGTCCTCGTAATCTGGCGAAACGACCAACCGCAATCTTTACAGACAATGAGCGTTGAAAACAAATGCCGATTGCTCGTCCGCTTGTTGAACGTCTTGAACTTCTCGCTTCGGCTTGCCATTATCTCCTGCGTGTGCTCGAACAGCTCTTTCGATATGAGAGCAAGCTCGGGTTTCTCTACGACACACCATTCTTCCTCGCTTTTATTTCTGCGAATACCGGTCAGGAAGTCGGCAACTTCCACTTTGCCGTTGATAACCTTGCCCATATAAATTTCATTCGTGAGAATACGGCAGACTGATTCCTGCGTCCAGTTGTTTCCGAACTTAGTCTTGATATTTTCACCGTTCAGGATCTGCCCTATCTTATTGGCACCATAGCTCTCTTCCGTGTACATATGGAATATGCGGCGGACGACTTGAGCTTCTTTCTCGTTGATGTTAAGGTTGAAAACGTCGCCCGGTGTTTTGTCGTAACCGTAAACAAAATTTGGAATTCTGCCCTTTTCGGCATTAATCTTTTTACCGAACTTGATGCGCTTTGATGTGTTTGCACTCTCTTCCTGT
>CAOMHR010000069.1 GCA_948482865.1 Christensenellaceae bacterium | reverse complement strand
TTGCGGCGGCGGAAGCGACTGACACCAACTCGCTTAGATATATAGTTAACGGCGACTTCGAAGCTGCCTGGAACAGCGCGGTGGCAACCAGCAAAACCAAGAGCAAACAGGTTTGGTTTATTCTTGACGCGGATTGGGAAGCTCCCGTGGGCGGCAACAACCCGTTCGGCGCGGACAGCGACGGATTTTCACACGGAAGAATTACCGTGCCGGCAGGCGCGGATATCGTGCTGGATTTAAACGGTCACAACATAAACCGTCGCCTTACAACCTACACCCAGCTTGGCAGCGTTTTGTGCGTTGACGGCGGCAAACTGACAATCGAAGACGGCGCGGGCGGCGGCACAATTACGGGCGGCTTTACCGGTGAATATCGAAATTGGCATCCCGACGAATTAGATTACGACTACGGCGGCGGCATCATAATGAAGAGCGGCGAGCTGACCCTTAACGGCGGCTCTGTTACGGGTAACCGCGCGGATTGCGCGGGTGGTATTTGTGTTGCAGGCGGCAAGTTTATAATGAACGGCGGTTCTGTTACTAACAACATTGCAGACCGTGCATCCGGTGGTATTGAATTTGACCGCGGTTCCGGACACGAAATTAACGGCGGCGAAATTTCTTACAATCAAGTAACAGGCGTCACGGCTTCGGGTACAAGTGTACACGGCGAAGGCGGCGGTGGAATATACATTTATGGCGAGTGTCCAGAAGTTACAATGAACGGCGGCAGTATACACCATAATAAAATTGTCAACAGTGATTGCGGCGGCGGTGTTTTTGTTAGTCCTGGTGTTTTATTTAGAATGAACGGCGGGGAAATTTGCTATAATGAAAGTAGTGAATGCGATGCGGCAATAGGTTTAATGTGGAATGGCACTACCAGTTTGGCTAATACAGGTGCCGTTGAACTTAATGGCGGTTTAATTACAGGGAATATCAGTAAATCAACAAGTTTAACAGGAGCAATAACCTGTACGTTAAACAATAGTATAAAAATTGGCGGACCAGTAAGAATTTACGGCAACTTTGGTAGAAACGGCGAAGCAAGAGACTTGTGTGTCGGTGCGTATAACCGTGCGGCTGTTACGATTGTCAGTGGCACTTCTTTAATGGGTGGTCAGTCTGCGTGGATAGGTTTATGTAAAGCTAGCGCTTATTCTGGGAAAACACAGTATCCAGCGGTAAATAATTTTACTGATACTGATGATGATGCCGGCATAAATATTTCTAATTTCTTTTTTACCAATGAAGAGAATATTGTAACAACATTAACATCTGGGACAACGGTTTCACTTTATAATGCTGCGGCTTATGGTGCTACTATTCCGCAAGAAAGTCTCAATTGGGAAATTGGATTGGACGATGGCACTACAATAACGGAATCAACAAAGGCAGGCATTGAATTAGAGTATGGTAAAATCGTAACGTCAGTAAAATCTACTTATACAAATTCATCAGGCAATACTAGTATAAGTTTGTGGTCGGCAGATAACCCTTCAAATACCGAAAACGCAATGTTGGCAATAAAATATTCAGATACAAACCGTGTTTTAGGAACGTTTGCAAACGAAGTTAAAAACGCAGGATTCTATACGTTTTTTGCTGATGGCACTGCAAGTGCTTTTGTGGACGATAATGACGGTTGGGGTTCGGTATTCAATAATCTCACAATGTGTATAAACATTAAGCCCAAAGAGATTAAGGTTAACCTTATAGACAAGGGACACCAGTACGGCGACGCGGTTGCCGACCTGTACGCGGAAGAGGACGTGTTGGACAACGCGGGTCAACCCACGGGCGATAAAATCAAAGCGGAAGTAGACCCCGCAACCCCGCTTGTCGGCAACGACGCAACTTATGCGCTCAATTCTTTTGTAACTCTTTCAACAGAAGCGGTCGCGTCGTCCGAGATAGGCTGTTACAATGTAAAGGGCGCGGTTAAATCTTCTGCGCCGTTCAACACAAACAACTATAAGTTCAGTTTTAAAACGGCGTCTTATTCGGTAGGCGTTGCAACGATAACCGTGAAGCTGAAGGGCAGCAACACGTACAACGGTTCGGCACAGAACCCCGCGTGGGCTAATTTAGAAATTGTTTATCCCAACGGCACTTCTTTTGCGGGTACTAAACTTTCATCTTCTGACGTAACCATAACCTGCGGAAAAGATCTGATTAACGCGGGCAAGTACGGTAAGGACGACGTTTCAATTTCACTCGGCACTTCGGCAAACGCAAAGCGTTTCAAGCTGGCGGAAACCGACCCCGTTTCGGGCGAGTATGAAATTAAAAAGGCAAAACTTACCTGTACCGCGGACAATAAGACGGTAGGCGTAGGCGACGCACCCCCTACGTACACCGCAACCTTTACGGGTTTTGTGGGCAGCGATACGGAAGCGACGGTAATCACAAAACAGCCGACGTTTGCCTGCGATTACACCACTTCGAGCGCGAAGGGAGATTACACTATTACCCCCGCCGGCGCGGAAGCGGACAATTACGAAATTACTTACAAAACGGGCAAACTTACGGTCGGCACGGGCAGCATTGCAAAGCCCACCATTACCACCGCGGAATACGGCTACGACGGAACGGAGCATACGTTCAGCATAACGGGCTACAACGCGACGGCTATTACGGGCGTAACCCTTTCCGACAGCACAAAATTCGTCTGGGACGCGGCTACGGCAACCGTAAAGGCGACCAAGGCGGGCAAGTGCAAAATCACGTTCACGCTGGACACTTCCAAGTACACCTGGTCGGACAGCACAATGACCCCCGTGGAATTAGAGATTGAAGTAAAGCCCATGCCGCTTGTATTCTCTCTTACGTCAACGGGCGGCAACAACTGGAAGTGGGACTACGGCGCGACGGGTACAATAGATTACGCCTTGACCACAACCACCGTTGCGGGCGACAACTTAACTTACTACTATCATTACTATCCCGCGGCAGACTCAAGCAAGTCTGAAAAAGTGGCGGGAACAAGTATCGACGTTTCGAAGCTGGCTTCCGGTTCTTATATGGCGGAAGTAAGGCTTGTGGCAAGCACGGAAGCGGGTTACAGCGCGGACAACGCGAATTATACCATTGACGCAAACTCCAAAAACACGCAGGCGTTCGTAATAGACGCGGGCGGAGCGGAAACTTCTGACATAGTATGGCAGTTCAGCCTTAACGGCGACCCCGCTACAAATTTATTCAAGGCGGACGGCACGCAGGAAGAACTGAAATACGGTCTCAAAGCCGACGGCGCCCCCAATGAAATAGAAGTACTGTTCCCCGATCTCAGCGCGGTGACATATCTCCAGCGCGACGACAACAGAGAAGGCTTCACGAACGGTATGAAAATCGTCGGCGTGAAGGACGGCGTCGAAACGGAAATTACCGGCAAGATAACCAAACCCGGCACGTACAAAATAATTGTCGCGCTCATTTCCGACGACAACCACCTTTTCGACAACGGAACGAAGAAAGGCGAAGCGTCTGCCGAGTTCACCGTTGAAAGGGCGGAAGTGGATCTTTCGGGTATGAAGCTGGAATACGGCTGGTATGACGACGACAAGGGCGAAGTGGTTTACAACGATTACGACCCCAAAAAACCGCCCGTTTATAAAGAGAGCTGGGTTTACATACGCGTAAAGGGCGGCACGAACTATCCCAAGGGCATTACCAACGCGGAAATAGTCAACGAGTCAACCGACTACTTCGGCGACCGCGACGTACCCGGCACGGTTTCGGCTAAGGTGAAGTTCACCCTTGACGAAAACTACGTTTACAAAAAGGACGGCACTACTTACGAAAATTGGTTTAACGAAACGGTAAGTATTACACTTTCCAAAAAGAAGATACCCGTAAGCTGGACCCTTTCAACCCTGAAAGACAGCGCGGGTAAAGACGTACTGGACGACAACGGTCTGCCTTACCAGATTTACGTTCTGGACTTCGGCGCAGACCCCGACAAACTTGCGCAGTATATCAAGTACGAATACTATTACGCCGATATGAGCGACCCCGCCAATCCCGTAGTGGGCGCGGCAGTTCCTTCAACGTCGCCCAGCGGAACCACGACCAACGCTCAGCTCGATTATTTAATCGACGTTGACGGCGCGGGCAAAACGGACGGTTCTTCCACAAAATCGGTCGGCATATTTATCCGTCCCGTAATCGATACCACGGTATCGGGTTCGGAAAACTTCGTTCTGGATATCCCCGCGGGCGGCGCGGACCAGTTCACAAAACTGGGTCAGAAAAAGAACGCCGTAACCGTAACGCAGGTCAAAGACAAACTTGTCTACGGCACGGAAGTTACCAACCTTGACGAGCTTTACACCCTTAAAAAGGGCACGGCGGCGTATTCGACCAATTCGTACACCGCGGTAATTTACAAGGGCAACGACAGCGCGGGCGCGGTTGCGGTAAAAGATTTCGATTTTTCTACCGCGAACGTAGGAACTTACACCATTAAGTTCGAGCTTAAGGCAAGCGTTGCAAACAGCGACGCGCTTTCAAAGACCGGTATTACGCTTGAAATTACCCGTCAGGAAATAGAAGTTCCGTCCCTTACAGGCAAAATAACTTTCAACGGCGAAACGCTCAATTTTGCGGATTTCCTGGACGAAAAGTATAAAGAGTACCTTGAAAAGGGTATTATCGGCGCGGTCAGCGGCAGAGCGACCGCAAGGGACGTAGGCAATTACGCGGCGGTTATCGAAATCATCAACGACAACTATATGTGGAAACAGCCCGCAGGCGAAGACGCAGACACCGCAAAAGCGCTGCTTAAAGCAAGCGTTGCCGATGAAGAAGTATCTTCTGACGTGACGATTGACGGCGCGGCGAAACAGGCGGAGTACAGCTGGAAAATCGCGCCCTTCAAACTCGGTACGGACGTAATAGACGTAAGTGGCAAAGACGGCGCGAAAATCAATATCAACAAACTGCCCGAATGGGTAAGGACAATGCTCACCGAAGGCAGCCTGACCGCTGGCGTGGCATACTACGCAGACCAGGCGGGAACAACTCCCCTGACAGACGAAGAGATTGTGCTTAAAGGCGGCAGGGAATACTTCGTGGGCGCGGTACTCGGCGGCGACGAGAGCAAAAACTTTACTTTCGCGTCGGACGATACCGTAAACAGCGCAAGCGCGGCAATAAAATACAAAGTACCGCAGAGCGGCGCGGCGGCGGCTTGGAACAACGTAACGGCATTTATGACAAAGACGTGGCTTGGACTTCCCATCTGGGCGTGGTTCGCTATCGGTCTCGCGGTTCTGATTCTGCTCATAATAATTATTGCGGTTGCATGCAAACGCAGGAAGAGCAAGGAACAGCGCGCCGAAGAAAAAGCGCGCAAGGAAGAAGAGAGAGCGCGCCGCGAAGAAGAGCGCAGGCTCCAGCAGGAACGCCTTGAACAGGAACGCCGTTTACAGCAGGAAAAGATAGAAGCGGAACGCGAACTTGCAAGGGCAAAACAGGAAGCCGAGCTTGAAAAGATACGCGCCCAGGCGCAAATGGCGGCTGGCGCGGGAGCGGCTTCGGTTGCAATGCCCCAACAGCAGGCTCAGCCCGTACAGCAACAGCAACCCGTTCCACAGGCAATGCCCCAGCAACAGCCGCAGTATCAGCAGATGCCCGCGCCCATGCCTATGCAGATGCCTATGATGCCCCAGCAGCAGGCGCAGGGTTCGGGAATGGATTCTTCGGTAATGCTTGCCCTGTTGCAGTCGCAGGCGGCAATGCAGGCGCAGATAACCGAAATGCGCGCAACGCAGGACGCAAGCGTTAAAGCGGAAATGGAAATGCTTAAAATGCAGATGCTTTCGGGCAATGCGCCCGCGGCATTCCTGAACGTACCTCAGGCTAACGGCAGACCCGTACAGCAGGGAATTTCAGCCGAGCTGTTGGGCGAAGCGATAGTTTCGGCGTTCACGCGGCTTGCGGCTAACGGCGCAAAACCCGCCGAACTTCCCGCCCATACCGAGCAGGAAACGGCGACGGCAAACTCGCACGCGGTTTACCCGCCCGACGCCGTTGTGACTACAACAACGACTGTCGACACTACGCAGAAGCAACTGCGCAGAACCGAGCGCGACGGTACAAGAAACGACTTTGTTGACGTTGACGGTTTTTACGACAGTATAGACTGAAAGTTTCAGGCTTAATATGCTAAAAGAATTAAAGCGGCGCGCCCGAAAGGGCGCGCCGCTTGAAATTTTGCCGTTTTGCCAAAAAAAGCCGCCGCTTAAAGTGGTGCGCGGCAGGGATATACACAATATATTGTGGTTGTAAAAATTGGCAACCACAAGTTTTTATTTTTTTAAAAAAAGGGTTGAAAATGTCGAAACCGCGTGTTATAATGCCTATACCACATTTCTATAATTATTTCATAAGGAGTAGTTACACACAACTTAATATCAAAACACAATTTTGTATTACAAGATACTTTAACATTTATTAGGAACGCACAATTTTGGCATTGTGTATCTCTTGGTAATTTAATTCTTAATAGATGTTTATGCAACCTTGTATTTTTACATTGTGTTTGTTTTCAGCAAATTCTCGTATGTAATTACAATCTATGAGATTAATTATAGAGGTGTGGTAACCGTAAGAGATACTACATAGCAGGTGTGTCTCTTCGGAGCCACACTTTTTTTGTTATGTAGAGGTACTTACAATGCGGAAAATAAAAACACGTAATTTATTTACGGTAATGCTTTCGGCGCTTTGCGCGGCGGCTGTCGCGCTGGGCATAACTTTTGCATTGCCCAAAACCAATATAAACTCGGCAAACGCCGCAACTGCAACCCCTACCGTCACCTGGACAGGTTTGGGTAACTATCAATATTTTGAAAATTTTTCGGGCGCAAGCGGAAAAACTATAAACTTTTCTTCTATGACGGCAGCTAACTCAACTTACGGTACGTGCGGCTTTGACGTGGCGAGCGCAACGGCGTCAGGCGATAAAAAAACAAGCGGCACACAGAAATTGCTTGTTTATTTTGTAAAATTCAAAGCCGAAATTACCATACCTGCTTATACCGAATATACAGTAGAATATTCCGGTGATATGAACATCACAGGGCGAACAGACAGTTCATATTACAGCTTTACGGATTTGTATGCTTTCGGTGAAACCGATACGTCAAATACCCTTACATTTGGTTATGTGACTACTCAGGGCGTAGAATCGGGATATGCCGGAACCTTTGAAAAACGCGAACATTTGCAAGTCGGAGGCGGGAAAACCACACAGAAAACGGTTTCAATTTGCTCTGAAACTTATACAAACGATTCCAGCGTAGATAAAACTTATACGTTGTATTTCGGCGTTCATTTTTCAGACTGTCCCGGTGTAACCGCTACTTATAAATTTATAGGACACACTACAATGTCGAGTACGGTTACGTTTGAACGGAATTTGGGTACGGGCTTACCTAATTTTACCAACCCCGAACTGACATATAATGGGTCGAACCAGGATTTTACCATCAACAATTTTGCAGGAACAAAAGTAGAACTTACAGAAGTTACATTTACCGATACAGAAGGCACATCGACATCGCTCGGTACGGGCGTAGTATCGGGTGATAAACTAACGGTAAAAGACGCGGGAAGATACAAATTAAAATTCAAGCGTCCTGACGGTGCGGACGACCCTACTATGTGGGCTGACGGCAGTACCGACTTATATTGCGAAATTACGGCAACAATGAAAAAGCAGTCTGTTACAGTGCCGGAGATAATAGACAGCGAGCAAGTATATAAAGGGTCGGAATATACGTTTGACATAGACAGTAATTTTAATTCCGTAACAATGGACGTAGAAGTTCCGACAGACTTGACGTGGGATGCGACAGACAAGCAGTTTAAAGCAACGACCGCAAAAACATATAACGTAATTTTCAAGCTGAAAGACACAAAGAATTATGCGTGGGATATCGGCGGCGGCACGTCATCGGACCAGACGGTACCCATAGTCATAAACAAAAAAGAACTGACGGCGATAGTGGACTCTACGTCAGAGGCGACAATGGAGTGGT
>CAOMHR010000068.1 GCA_948482865.1 Christensenellaceae bacterium | reverse complement strand
CATTATCCGCAACCATTATATGAACGGTTACTTGCTTGCCCTGGAAGACGTAGGGGTTCCTGACGAAGCGTTAAAGGGGATAATGGACGGTTTTGACGTAAATATTTACGTTGCCGGCAACCAAATTCCGCTTGGTGCAATGTATGGAATTTTGTTGGGTACCTGTGCAATATTGCTGGCGGTTTTCGTTACAATAGTTATTGTTAAAAATAAAAACAAATAAAGGGTTTTATATGAAAAAATATGAGTATGTTTCGGTCAAAGCAAACAACAACGTTGTCAAAGACGCGGTTTTTTCCGGATACAGGAGTATTATTGAAGAGTATGCTGCAAAGCGTTACAGGTAAGTTTGGTTTATTCCTTCTTTAATTGGTCCAAGCGGTAAAATAATAGTAATGGATTTAGTTTTTGAAACTGAAGTTTAATTTTCTTGCCTATAACCCGGAATGGTGATATAATTAATTAAAGTAAAATAAAAAGGAATTAATTATGCAGCAGGAAAGATTGCAAAAATACGCAGAATTAATAGTTAAGTGCGGCTTAAATGTAAAAGAAGGTCAGGAAGTAATTATCCGTTGCGGACTTGACCAGCCCGAATTTGTAAAAATGTGTGTGGAAGAGTGCTATAAATCAGGCGCTTCGCTTGTCAAAGTTGAGTGGTCGTATATGCCCATAACCAAACTGCATTACGATTACAGAAGTTTGGGAACTCTTTCTGAATTTACAGGCGTGGACAAGGCGGAATGGGAACGCAGGGTTGAAAAACTGTCGTGCCTGTTATGGATAGATTCGGATGATCCTGACGGCTTGAACGGTACTGACAGTGAAAAGATTTCAAAGGCAAGCCAGGCTAAATTTCCGTTTATAAAACCTTACCGTGATTCGATTGAAAACAAATATCAGTGGTGTATAGCGGCTGTTCCAGGGCGTGAATGGGCAAAGAAAATTTATCCCGAACTTTCCGTGGACGACGCTATTGAAAAACTTTGGGAAAATATACTATATTGTTCGCGGGTTGATGGCGACCCTATCAAGGCATGGGATAATCACAACAAAGAATTGGCTAAACGTTGCAAGTTTTTGAACGATTATAAATTTGAAAGTCTTGAATACAAAAGTTTGAACGGTACAAATTTTAAAGTAGGGCTTAACTCAAAAGGCGTATTTCTCGGCGGCGGGGAACGCGCGCTTGGCAGTAATATTTATTTCAATGCGAATATTCCCAGTGAAGAAGTCTTTACGTCTCCTTTACGCGGCAAGGCGGAAGGAAAAGTTGTTGCAACAAAACCGCTTTCTTATCAGGGCAAACTGATTGAAAATTTTTGGGTCAGATTTGAAAACGGCAGAGCGGTAGAAGTGCATGCTGAGAAAAATCAGGACGTTCTTGAAAAAATGATTGCAATGGATGAAGGGGCGTCATATCTCGGTGAAGTTGCTTTAATCGCTCACGATTCGCCTATTAATAATACAGGCATATTATTTTACAATACGCTGTTTGACGAAAACGCAAGCTGTCATTTGGCTCTTGGCAGGGGGTTCAATAATTGTCTTGAAAATTATGAAAACTATTCTGTCGAAGAATGCGAAAAACTCGGCGTAAACAGTTCTATGATACACGTTGACTTTATGATAGGCAGTGCGGATATGTCTATTATCGGCGTAACTGCGGACGGTAAACGCGTTCAGATATTTAAAGATGGCAACTGGGCGATATAATTTTAAACCTTATAAGTAATTAAAAAGCGCGGTTAAACCGCGCTTTTTGCTATTTATTAAGTACTATGTTATACGTAATTGGCTCAAATAATTTGTAAAATGTAGAATTTTAGGTAATTTGTCTCTTCTGCACACAGCAACGAAGGGTGATCGGGCGACTGTGTTTTTACTTCAACACATCTTACAGTTCGTCCGCTTTCACGTGTCGCTTCCATCAACATTTTTTCGAAAAGCGTTGTGCTCATATAATGGGAGCAGGAACAGGTTATTAAAAATCCGCTGGTTTTAACAATTTTCATTGCGGTAAGATTAATATCTTTGTAGCCGCGGTAAGCGTCTTTAATTTCGTCAGCTGTTTTACAGAAAGCCGGCGGATCAAGAATTACGGTATCAAATTGTATTTTATCTTTTTTATAATTTCTGAGTACTTCAAAAACGTCGCCGCAAAGTGTGGTGATGTTTTTGAACCCGTTCAATTTTGCGTTATCGCGTACATTTTTCAATGCCAATTCAGATATGTCGCAGGACATAACGCTCTTGGCAACGGTTGCCGCATTTAACGAAAAACCGCCGCTGTTACAAAAACAGTCCAATATCTCGCCTTTACAGTATTTTCTTGCCGCTAATCTGTTTTCTTTCTGGTCTAAAAAGTATCCCGTCTTTTGCCCGTTTTTTACGTCGACTAACATTTTGATTCCGTTTTCGCAAATTTCGCAATAGTCCGGAACTTCGCCGTATAAAACTTGTTTTATTTCATCCAAGCCTTCTTTTTTGCGGACGGCAACATCGCTTCTTTCGTAAATTCCTTTTGGTGAAAACAAATTTACAAGGCAGTTGCAAATCATTTGTTTGCGTAAATCTATGCCGAGAGAAAGACACTGTATAACAAAATAATCGCCGTATTTATCTATAATAAGTGCAGGCAGATTGTCCGCTTCGGCAAATACCATTCTGTAACAATTGTTGTAACCCAGTCTTAATCTGTAATTATTTGCAGTACTTATTGCGTTTGCATAGTACTCTGCGTTGTCTGTTTCGTTTCCGCGGATAAATATTCTGACTAAAATTTTCGACGCGTGGTTAATATAACCTTTGCCGATGTATCTTCCGTCATTTGAATAAACGGTTGCAAGCGAACCGTTTTTATCTTTATTTTCTATCCGTGCAACTTCGTTTGCGTAAACCCAGCTATGTCCGGCAATAATGCGTTTTTCTTCGTTCTTTTTCAAATAAATTTCGTAAGGCATAAAAACTCCTGAGACGAGTTTACCAAAGGTTGAGAATAATTGCAAATAAAATTGCTTTTTATTTTGTGATTTGGTAAAATATAAAATATGGTTAAACTGCTTAAATATTTAAAGCATTATATATTGCAAAGTATTTTAGGTCCGCTTTTTAAATTGTTGGAAGCCACGTTTGAGCTTATAGTGCCGCTTGTTGTCGCCGCGATAATCAATAACGGTATTGACGGCGGCGCGGGAACGGGCTATATAATTAAAATGTGCGGTGTGCTTGTGTTACTTGGTGCGGTGGGGCTTATAAGTACGGTTGCCGCGCAGTATTTTGCGGCAAAAGCCGCCGTAGGGTTTTCAAAAGAATTGCGGCACGATTTGTTTTTAAAAATGCAGTCGCTTTCTTATAAGGAAATTGACGGGCTTGGTACTTCGAAAATGATTACGCGTATGACGAGCGACGTCAATCAGATACAGTCGGGCGTTAATCTTGTATTAAGGCTGTTTTTGCGTTCTCCGTTTATAGTATTCGGTGCAATGATAATGGCTTTTGTTATAAACGTTACCATAGGCGGCGTTTTTGCTGTTACTATTGCGGTGCTTTGCGTTGTAGTCTTCGGCATTATGCTTGCAAGTATTCCTTTGTATAAAAAAGTGCAGGGCAAACTTGACGGCGTTACGGCTTCTACGCGTGAAACTCTGACGGGAGTAAGAGTTCTTCGTGCTTATTGCAAAGAGGAGAGCGAGATTAAAGAGTACAACAGACGAAACGCGGAACTTACCAAGGCGCAGTTTGTGGCTGGCAGAATTTCTGCGTTAATGAATCCGTTGACTTACGCCATAATTAATGTAGCCATAATAATTTTGCTATATGTAGGCGCAATTAAGTTTGACGGTGGCAGTCTTGATAGGGGGCAGGTTGTTGCATTGTACAACTATATGACCCAGATTCTTGTCGAACTTATAAAACTTGCAAATTTAATTATCACGGTAACAAAATCCTTTGCCTGTGCGGGAAGAATTACAGCAGTATTGGATATGCAGCCTTCGTTAAAATCAGGTGATTTGACGGGGGAAGAAAGCAGTCATTTTGTGGAGTTTAAAAACGTATGTGCAAATTACGGTAATGCGGCAATTGACGCGCTTGAAAACATTTCTTTTTATGCCGAACGTGGTCAGACAATAGGGATAATAGGCGGTACCGGCGCGGGTAAAACCACGCTTGTAAATTTATTGCCGCATTTTTACGACGTAAAGAGCGGCGGCGTTTTTATAGACGGTAAAAACGTGAATGTGATAGGCGATAAAGTTTTGCGTGACAAATGCGGTATTGTTCCACAACGCGCCGTCTTATTCGAAGGTACTATACGCAGCAATATGAAATGGGGCGACGAAAACGCCACGGACGAACAAATTTGTTCTGCAATAGAAATCGCGCAGGCAGCGGATGTGGTTAATTCCAAGCAAAACGGTCTTGACGAAGTTGTGGAGCAAGGCGGAAAAAACTTTTCAGGCGGGCAACGTCAACGTTTGACCGTTGCGCGCGCGCTTGTGAAAAAGCCTGAAATTTTGATTTTGGACGACAGCGCGTCTGCGCTTGATTACGCAACCGACGCAAAATTGCGTAAATCGTTACAAACGCTCGATTATGCTCCTACAATATTTATAGTGTCGCAACGCACTTCGTCAATAAGACATGCGGACAAAATCATTGTTTTGGACGGCGGTAAAATGGTAGGACTCGGCACTCATGACGAGTTATTGAAAACTTGCGATGTTTACAGGGAAATACATTATTCGCAGTTTGAAAAGGAGAGTGCATAAAATGGCTAAACCTTCTCAGAAAGCGATATTGAAACGTATTTTAAAACAACTTAAACATTACAAATTTTTAGTTTTTTTAACTATATTTTTTGCGCTTATTTCCGTTGCAGGCAATTTATTGATTCCTATTTACTTTGGTAACACCGTAGATTTGCTGATTGAAGGCAAGGCGGTTGATTTTAATAAAATATTCGAATATTTTGTTTTAATTGGCGTGTTTATTGCAACTTCTTGTCTTGCACAGTGGCTGATGAGCATTATCAACAATTTAATTACTTACAGAGTAGTAAAAGATATCCGAGAAGAAGCGTTTGCAAAAATTCAGAAGTTGCCTTTAAAATTCATAGACGCGCATTCTTATGGCGATATAGTCGGGCGCAACATTGCGGACGTGGACCAGTTTGCCGACGGACTTTTAATGGGCTTTACGCAGCTGTTCACAGGTGTGCTGACGATTATCGGAACGCTTGGCATAATGTTCTACAAAAATTGGATAATCGCTTTGATTGTGTTTGTGATTACTCCGCTTTCGCTTTTTGTCGCAAAGTTTTTCGCATCGCGTACTTATTCGCTTTTCAAAAAAACTTCGGAAATACGCGGTGAACAAACTGCGTTTATCGACGAAATGATAGGCAATTTAAAAGTTGTTCAGGCTTTCGGCAGGGAAGACGAAAACCTTGAAAAATTTGACGAAATAAACGGACGCCTAACAAAGGCTTCGTTAAAATCAATTTTCTATTCGTCGCTGATAAATCCTGCAACCCGTTTCGTAAATGCTGTCGTATATGCGGCTGTTGCGCTCTCTGGCGCGCTGTTGCTTATAAGCGACGTATCTTTGCCTGTCGCTTTTTCGGTTGGCGGACTTACAAGTTTACTGTTTTATGCTAACCAGTATACGAAGCCGTTTAACGAAATTTCAGGCGTAATAACGGAATTGCAAAATGCCGTGGCTTGCGCGGGCAGAATTTACGAATTGATTGACGAGCCGCCCCAACCGCCAGAGAGTGAGAATGCTGTTGTTCTTGAAAACGTCAAAGGCGAAGTTGAGTTTCAAAACGTATATTTTTCCTACACGGCGGACAAAAAACTTATTGAGAACTTAAACATTAAAGCAAAGGCGGGACAGCGCGTTGCCATTGTCGGTCCTACGGGCTGTGGAAAAACTACGCTTATAAATTTGCTGATGCGTTTTTACGAACCTACTGACGGCGCAATTTCTGTAGATGGTCAAAATATCAGTGAAGCAACGCGGAAATCGGTAAGAAGTAATTACGGTATGGTTTTGCAGGATACCTGGTTAAAGAGCGGGACAATACGCAACAATATTACAATCGGCAAACCTGAAGCAACGGACGAAGAAGTCATTGCGGCGGCAAAGGCAACCGGTTCGCATAAGTTCATTATGCAGTTGCCCGACGGCTATGAAACTGAAATTACCGAAGATGGCGGCAATCTTTCGCAGGGGCAGAAGCAGCTTTTATGTATAACCAGAGTTATGTTGAGCCTGCCGCCTATGCTAATTTTGGATGAAGCGACTTCTTCAATCGACACGAGAACGGAGCAAAAAATTCAGGAAGCCTTTGCTAAACTTATGAACGGAAGAACCAGTTTTATTGTCGCGCACAGGTTGTCCACCATAAAAGAAGCGGATGTTATTCTCGTTATGAAAGACGGAAATATCATTGAGCAAGGCACTCATGAAAGCCTGTTAAAACAGAACGGGTTCTATACCACATTATATAATAGCCAATTCGCGGTTTAAAAATAAAATTCAATTACGGAGAAAATATGTTACAAGTCAACAATGTATCGCTGCAATATGGCAGTAAAAAGCTGTTTGAAGATGTAAATCTTAAATTCACTAAGGGCAACTGTTACGGCATTATAGGTGCGAACGGTGCAGGCAAATCAACCTTTTTAAAGGTATTGAGCGGCGACGTTGAGCCGAACAAGGGCGACGTCTCAATGGATAAAACCGAGAGAATGTCGGTTTTACAACAGAACCAGAACGCTTACGACAACGTCACCGTTCTTCGTGCGGTAATGCTCGGACACAAGCGCTTAATAGAAATTATGGATGAAAAGGACGCTCTTTACGCCAAAGCCGATTTTACCGAAGCCGACGGCGTGCGGGCGAGCGAGCTTGAAAGCGAGTTTGCCGAACTCGGCGGTTGGGACGCCGAATATGAAGCGCAGACTCTTTTAAACGCTTTGGACGTAACCGAAGAGTTTTACGACACCCTTATGGCGGATATGGACGCTAAACGCAAGGTCAAGATTCTTTTGGCTCAGGCGCTTTTCGGCAATCCCGATATACTTCTGTTGGACGAGCCTACCAACAACCTTGACATTAAAACTGTCCGCTGGCTTGAAAATTATCTTTTGGATTTTGAAAACACGATAATTATAGTATCGCATAATAGGCACTTTTTAAATAAAGTCTGCACTCATATCTGCGACGTGGATTACGGCAAGATAAATATGATGCTCGGTAATTACGATTTCTGGTATGAAACCAACCAACTTCTTGCCCGCCAGCAGCGCGACCAGAACAAAAAGAACGAACAGCGCGCAAAAGAGTTGCAGGAATTTATTGCAAGGTTTGCGGCAAACGCTTCGAAATCGCGTCAGGCGACTTCAAGAAAAAAAGAACTTGAAAAACTTACGATTGCGGACTTTAAACCGTCTTTAAGAAAATACCCTTTCATAGACTTTAAATACGAAAAAGAAATCGGCAACGATATATTAATGGTAGAAGGGCTTACTAAAAAGGGGTATTTCGAAAACGTATCGTTCACCGTTCAGAAGGACGAAAAAATAGGTATCGTCAGTGACAAATCCACAACGGTTTCAATGCTGTATGATATTTTGGTCGGTAAAGTTCAGCCTGACGCAGGCACGGTCAAGTGGGGCAAGACAATAACCGCTTCGTATTTCCCCGAAAATAATAACGAATATTTCCAAGGTTGTAATTATACGCTTGTAGAATGGCTCAGCCAATTCTCAAAGGACCATTACGAAGAATATTTACGCGGCTGGCTGGGCAGAATGCTTTTTTCCGGCGAAGAAGCGTTAAAGCAGGCAAAAGTATTGTCCGGTGGCGAAAAGGTAAGGTGTATGCTTGCAAAAATGATGCTTGAAGGTAGCAATTTCCTTATTTTCGACGAGCCGACAAACCATTTGGACCTTGAATCTATTACCGCTTTAAACAACGGTATGAAAAATTTTAAGGGTTGTATGCTTTTCACTTCCCACGACCAGGAACTTATGAATAC
>CAOMHR010000067.1 GCA_948482865.1 Christensenellaceae bacterium | reverse complement strand
ATTGAAGTTTTTTCTTTAAATTAGCCTTTGCCATAATTTTTCCTCTTACCTTTTAAAATAATTTAAGCTCTTCGGGCTTCTGCGCCGCGTGGTTGTGTTCCGCACCCTTATAAACGCGCAGTTTTTTAATCATATCCCTGCCAAGCGAGTTTTTGGGCAACATTCCCTTTACCGCTTCGTATACGGCAAGGTCGCTTTTTTCGGCAAGCATCTTTTTGTAAGAAATTTCTTTGAGACCGCCGATATAGCCCGTGTGGTATCTGTAAAATTTGTCGTCCAGTTTTTTACCCGTCAAAACGACTTTATCGCTGTTTAAAACGATTACGAAATCGCCCGTGTCAACGTTGGGGGTAAAAGTGGGTTTGTTTTTGCCGCGCAAAATACCCGCCACCTTTGACGCAAGTCTGCCGAGAGGGACGCCTGCCGCGTCTACAACGTACCATTTTCTTTCAACTGTCTCGGCTTTTGCCATGTAGGTTTTCATTGTTCGCTCCTTATACTTATTTCACGAAAATCCGTTAAAAAATTTTCGGCGTAAATAAAAAAATTGTTATTTCATTCAAACGTAAACTTATTTTATTATTTTATAAAATTCCTGTCAAGCTGTTTTGTGTCGCGTTTATAAAGTTTTTTATAAATTTTGAAAATTTTTTAAAGGCGGCAATTTTTACCAAAAAATTTGTTTTTCGCCAAAAACCTTTACAAAAGGCGCCCGAATGTAATATAATTATATAGTAAAGTGAAAACACTTAAAAAACGGGAAATTATGAGCAAAATTCTTATACTTTCGGTAACGGCGGGCAACGGTCACAACGCCTGCGCCGCCGGAATGAAAAATAAACTGGAAGAAAAAGGCGCGGACGAAGTAAAGGTAATCGATATATTAAAGCGTTACTCTTCGCCGATAAATATCTGGGTGGCGGACGGCGGATACTGTTTTGCCGCAAAGCGGCTGCGCAGAATTTACAACCGTTTTTATGAAAAGTACCGCCGTAAAAACCCTTTAAAGCGCTATTCCTGCGCCGCGCACGGCGTTGTGCTTACCACTGTGGACGGACTTTTAAAAGATATTCTCGATTTTCAGCCCGACGTTATTTACTGCACGCACTTTTACGGCGCGATTGCGCTTACCGATTTAAAACTGGTTTATCCCCTACCCTGCAGAACGGTAGTTTCAAACCTTGACTACGTTTACTCTCCTTTCTGGGAAGCGACCGTAGGCGTAGACGCGTTTGCCATACCCAACGAAGATTTTATAGAAGAAGGGCTTGCAAAGGGATTTACGCGCGATCAGCTTCTGCCCATCGGCTTGCCCGTGGACGGGCGCACGCTTGAAAAAACGGACAAAAGCGAAGCCCGCAAAACACTTGGTTTGCGTGACGGCGTGTTTACCGTAATGGTGATGTTCGGCGGCGGAAGTTTCGGCGAAGGGTATAAAATTTTCAGACAGGTCGTAAAGGCGCTGAATGGAAAGACAGCGCAGATTATAATGATTAACGGCAAAAACGAAAAGAGCCGTAAAAAAATACAAAAAATGAAGTTCCCCGCAGGCATTACGGTGCTTAACGTAGGCTTTACAAAAGAAGTCCCGCTGTACCTTTCCGCCGCGGACCTTATAATCAACAAGTACGGCGGCACCAGCGTGACCGAGATGATAAACAAAGCCTGCCCCATGCTTATAACCGAAAAACTCGTAGGGCAGGAAAACCACAACCTTGCCTATATGAAGAAAAAGGGCGTCGCCCTTTCGTTCAGAAACAAAAAACAGTTAAAAGAAAAACTTTTGTACCTGTACGCAAACCCGCAGATTTTGCGTGATATGTCTGAAAAATGCAACCCGCTGATACGCAACTCGGTTGAAGATTTGGCAGACTATATCTTAGCGCAGCCGAAAGCAGACTACACGCAGATACTTGAAAGCAACGCTGATTTTTGCGGAGTAAAGAAAAAGGTTAAAGCCGCGCTTAAAACCGCCGACAAAGCCGAGCGAAAAAAGAAATAAACAAGATAAAAAATATAATCCCTTTACAGGAATAATAAGGCAAAGAAAGAATGATTGGTTTTCTTTGCTTTTTTATTACCGACTTGCTATAATAAATTATGATAAACAGTAATCTGTTTTTTAAAAATTATTTCAGACAACAGGAGAAATTTGATTATGTACGTCTATAAAACGGAAATTCTGACGGTAAGCACAAAATGGTTTTCCGACAAAGCAAATGAAAACGACACAGCTAAATTAGACCGGTTCCTTAACGAAAAGGCTGCTGACGGTTGGGAACTTGTAACTTACGATTATATGGCAACGTCAATGCAACTCAAAGGCGCGTTTATTATTACATTAAGAAAGCAACAGTAACGGTTTTAAATTTAAATATAGCCCGCTATCTTCGCAAGCAAAGATAGCGGGCTGTTTATTTGTCCACAAAAAACTCTATGGCGAACGTCCTTTACGGCTCCGTTTCGTTTTGCGTTTATTCTTTCTTTTTTTGTTTTGCGCGTCTTACGATTTTGCGTATAAACTCGAAAACCGTTATGCCCAATCCGATTATTATATATATGTAATAAATACCCGTACGCCAGGTAAGCATAGACCAGAACTGCACGCTGCCCGTAACGAATACCGAAAACGCAAGCGCCCCTATACCTTCCATCGCGCCCGTGTTGCCGGGCGTGGGGATTATGGAAACGGCAAGGGTTACGTAAGTGTTGAGAGACGCAACCGCAAACAGAACCGAAATTTCGTTGGAAGTAATTCCCGAAAATGCGCGCATTATGAAGTATGGCAACATATAGTTCAGCATTACTTCAATAAGACACAACAGTACCAGAACTATGAACAGCACTGGACGGCGCGACATTATGGCGAAGGACGAGCGGAAGTCGTTGACAATATTGTAAGCCTTGTTCAGCGTTGCTTCTTTGTCCTTTACTATCTTTATCTTGTGTCCCGCGCCCACTATTACCGAAGCGAGTTTGCGCGTAAGTTTTGGCATAACCACAAACATAAGCACGGTCAGCGGCAAAATCATATTCACGCCCAGACCGACCCAGCCGCACACCAGAATTACCGTACGCCAGGCACCGTCAACGCCGTCGAGAACGCCTGTGTTGCAAGCCATTAAAAGTATGCTTACAAGCAGCCAGCTTATCATCCATACAAAATACTTGATGAACACAACCGCGGTCGAAGTACCGCCCGAATAACCTTTTTTGTGCAGATAATAAATCTGCATAGGCTGACCGCCCGAAGCGAGCGGCGTTATATTGTCGTAAAATTTGCCCAACAGGGCGACCTTTATGCCCGTACCCAACGCAAATTTATTGGTAGTTGCCTTAATTACCACCACGTATTCGAAGCATATGCACGCAATTATTACAATTAAAACCGCAAGCGAAATTACGCCGAACCGCCAGTCGCCGGCAGCAAACACTTCACCGAAAGAAATGAATTCGTCCGCGTCCGCCATAACGATTTTAAGCATCATCCATACGCTTAAACCTATGACTATCAAAAGCGCGACGTAACCGACCCAGCCGAACTTCCGCTTTTTAGGGGGCGCGACCGTGCGGTCGCCGAAATGTTCAAGCGCGCCGTCCGCGTCCGTCTTTACTTCAGTGCTTTCAGTGTTTTCTCCGTCGGGTTGCGGAATATTTTCCGCACCGGAAACCGCGGCGGACTCCTGCCCGTCTATAACCGTCTCTTCCGCCCCTTCGGTTATGGGGTCGTTATTAAGTTTTTCGGAATCGGTCTTATCTTGCGGTTTCATAATTTATACGGGTGAAAGCAGTTTTACTGCAATACGGCTTTTATCCTTTTTACTCCTGCGGAAACGTTTTCCTGCTTTACTATTTTAAACGTTCCCAATTCCCCTGTACTCACGGCGTGGGGTCCGCCGCAGATTTCTTTTGAAAATTCGCCTATGGAATAGGTCTTTACCTTTTCGCCGTACTTGCTTTCGAAAAGACCTGTAAATCCCTGCGCCTTTGCTTCTTCCAGAGAAAGCTCTTTCATAACTACGGGAATGTTTTCTTTTATTTTCGAATTTATCAGGTTTTCCACTTCCGCCACTTCTTCGGGAGTGAGTTTTCTTGCAAAGTTGAAGTCGAAGCGCAAACGCTCTTCCGTGATATTGCTGCCCTTTTGCGCGATATCGGGCGAACACACCGCTTTGAGCGCGGCGTGCAAAAGATGGGTCGCCGTGTGAAGATTGGTGGTCTCCCGCTTGTGGTCGGCAAGTCCGCAGGCAAATTTCTGCTCGCTGCCAGCGCGGGATTTTTCCTGATGTTCGGAATACGCTTTTTCGTACCCTTTCACGTCAACGTTAAGCCCATTTTCGCGCGCCATTTCGCCCGTGATTTCTACGGGGAAACCGTACGTGTCGTACAGGTGGAAAGCGGTCACGCCGTCGATAGTGTCGCCTGCGTTCAACGCCGCGGCAACTTTTTCAAACTCTTTCAAGCCCTGTTGGAGGGTGCGTAAAAACTTGCCTTCTTCCTTGTCCAGTTCTTCGTAAATCTTCTGCGCGTTGTGCAAAAGCTCGGGATAAACTTCTTTATATTTATCGACGAAGGTCGCCGCGATTTTAGAGAGCGAACCCTGTTCCAGCCCCAGATTTCTTCCGAAGCGCACGGCGCGGCGGATAATTCTTCTCAAAATGTAGCCCTGGTCGGTGTTGGACGGCACTATGCCCTTTACGTCGCCAAGCATAAACGCCGCCGTCCTTACGTGGTCAAGAACAACGCGGAAAGCCTTTGTTATATCTTTGCTCTGTCCGTATTTCAAGCCGGAGAGTTCTTCAATCCTTATTATGGCGTTTTCAAAAAGGTCGGTTTCATACACGTTCGCCTTACCGTTTAAAATGCAGAGCGTGCGCTCTAAGCCCATACCCGTATCGACGTTTTTCTGCTTCAAAGGCTCGTAACCGCCTTCCGCATTTTTGTTGTACTGCATAAACACGTCGTTCCATATTTCAAGAAAAGTACCGCTTGCCGCGCCGTCAAAGTCGTAAGCGCCCAGTTTATCCGCTTCGGTATGGTTGCGGATAATGTGCATTTCCGTATCCGGACCGCAGGGTCCGGTTGTTCCGGCGGGTCCCCACCAGTTGCCGGACTTGGGCAGGAAGTAAATATTTTCGGGAAGTATTCCGCACTTTTCCCACAGTGCCGCGCTCTCTTCGTCCTTGGGGCAGTCTTTATCGCCCGCAAAGCAGGTTACGGCTATATCCTTTACGGGAATACCCAGATATTTTTCGGAAGTCAGAAATTCATAAGACCAGGGAATCATCTGCTCTTTGAAATAATCGCCAAGCGACCAGTTTCCCATCATCTCGAAAAAGGTCAGATGCGAGCTGTCGCCCACTTCGTCTATATCGCCCGTACGCACGCACTTCTGCACATCGCAAAGGCGGTTGCCCGCGGGGTGCTTTTCACCCAGAAGATAGGGAACCAAAGGGTGCATACCAGCAGTGGTAAACAGAACCGTAGGGTCGTTTTCGGGTATGAGAGAAGCCGAAGGGATTATCTTATGCCCCTTGCTTTCAAAAAATTTTAAATAGGTTTCGCGTAAAATTTCCGAAGTTATTTTTTTCATATTTTTCACCTTGTTTTTCGGTTTGACGGATTTATCCGCTTTACCGTCTGACTATCGTATAGCCGTCCTTTGTATCTTTTATAACATATCCCAGCGCGTCGATTTCCCCGCGCAGCGCGTCCGCCGCCGCCCAGTCTTTTTCCTGTTTGGCGCGCCAGCGCTTATCCGCAAGAGCTTTTACTTCGTCCGGAATTTCCTGTGCGGCGCCGTCGGCAACCCGCGCGAGATATTCGCCCGCGTCCTTTTTGAACAAACCCAGAAGCGAATAGGTCTGTTTTATCTGGTAAACTTCTTCCGCGCAGGCGGGGTCGCCCTTTTCATACTTTGCCGAAACGGCTTTAAACAGCCCGAACAGCCTTGACAGCGCAAGCGCGGTATTGAAGTCGTCCGACATATCCCTGTTGAAATCGTCGTCAATCTGTTTACAGCCATTTCCGCCCTTGCCGTACCTGTCTTCAACCTTTTTTATGACCTTATAAAAGGAAGTCAGGTGTCTTTCCGCTTCGTCGAAAATGCCGTCCACAAGATTGATATCGGCGCGGTAATTAAACTGCAACAGCGCGAATTTAACCGCTTCGTTGGAATAGTTTTTTAAAAGGTCTTCCAGAAGTATACTGTTGCCCAGACTCTTTGACATCTTTTGTCCGTTGACTTTTATGAGCCCGTTATGCGTCCAGTATTTTGCGAACTGCTTGCCCGTGAGGCTTTCGCTCTGCGCAATTTCGTTTTCGTGGTGGGGGAACACAAGATCCCTGCCGCCGCCGTGAATATCTATACTGTCGCCGAACGCCGCGCGGGTCATTGCGGAACACTCAATATGCCAGCCCGGTCTGCCCTTGCCCCAGGGCGAATCCCAGCATATTTCCCCTTCCTTTGCCGCTTTCCAGAGAGCGAAGTCGGCTGAATTTCTCTTCTCCGCGCCGTTTTCTATTCTTACGCCGTCAAGCATATCTTCCACCGACCTGCCGCTGAGACAACCGTAGCGTTTAAAACTTGTCACGTCGAAATATACGTCGCCGCAGGAAACGGCGTAAGCGTGTCCGCTGTCTATAAGTTGTTTTATGAACGATATTACGTTGCCTATATTCTGCGTGGCTTTCAGCCAAAGGTCGGGTTCGCCTATATCCATCTCCCCCATAACCGCGTCAATCTTTTTTATCATAGCGGCGGCATACTTGTCCGCAGGTATACCCGTCTCTTTGGACTTTGCAATAATTTTATCGTCTACGTCGGTATAATTTCTGGCATAGGACACTTCAAAACCCTGCTTTTGCAGGAACTTGCGCATTATATCGTAAATTAACGCCTGATAGCCGTGTCCTATATGCGCTTCGCCAGATACGGTAATACCGCAGGCGTACATCCTGACCTTGCCTTTTTCAATAGGCACAAACTCTTCTTTGGTCCTTGTAAGCGTATTATAAATTTTCATTTATCCGTTCTCCGCCTTTTTACCGTTAATTTTAACTACCCTTGCAGGCACCCCAACCGCCGTAGCGTTTTCTGGGATATCTTTGAGCACTACCGCGCCCGCGCCTATTTTTGCGCCGTCGCCGATATGTACGTTGCCCAGAACTTTCGCCCCTGCGGAAATTACGCAGTTTTCCCCAACCGTAGGGTGGCGTTTTCCGCTCTCTTTGCCCGTTCCGCCCAGAGTCACGCCCTGATACAGCACGGTACCTTTACCCACTTCCGCCGTTTCGCCTATGACGACGCCGCTGCCGTGGTCTATGAACACCCCCGCCGCTATTTTTGCCGCGGGATGAATTTCTATACCCGTAAAAAACTTTGCCGTCTGCGAAATTATGCGGGCTATAAGTTTAAGTTTCAGCCGAAAAAACGCCTGCGCCCACCTGTGCGCGATAAGCGCATGCACGCCCGAGTAAGTCAGAAAGATTTCAAATTTATTGCGCGCGGCGGGGTCGTTTGACTTTGCCGCGTTTAAATCGGCGCTAAGGCTGGAAAACAACATTTTAAAATTACACCCTTACAATATATGTAAAGACGCAGCCGGACTGTTAAACTTAGCAGCCCGCCCCGCAATGCCGTTACGCCGAATTTCCTTAATTATATATTAAAGTAACCGCAATTGCAAGCAATTTGAAGTTTTTAACTTCCGCCCTTTGCCGCAATGAAAATTTACGGAAACGGTTTATGATAAATTTTAACAAACGCAACGCTGTTTTGTTAAAAAATTACTTAAATCTCTTGACAAAACGTCGTTATTATGTTATAATTTGTCCAACGTTTAAAAAGTGAAAAAAAATCACAAAGGAGACTAAGATGAAACGTGAACGCATTGAGGAAATTGCCGATATACTTGACAGGCGCGGCAAAATGACCCTTGAACAGCTTGAAGAAGTTTTTCCCAACGTTTCTCAAATGACGTTGAGACGCGACCTTTTCCAGCTTGAAGAAGATGGCCGCATTATACGTATCCGCGGCGGCGCTATGTCTGTCAAGGAAGTGCAAAAAGTTTCCGGCGAAGAATATACCAAAAAGACGACTATAAATACCGACGCAAAAATAGTAATCGCGCA
>CAOMHR010000066.1 GCA_948482865.1 Christensenellaceae bacterium | reverse complement strand
CCGATCTCCACAGCAAAAACGTCGGCAGGATTTTGCAAACCGTAACTTATACAATCGTCGAGTTCCAACAACAATTTTTGACCTAAACTGTCGTCCGAATTGACAACCGAATATTTACACTTTTTATCGGCAAACAGTTTATGTTTACACTCTGCATAATCGCGCATATTCCCGAAAAAATCAAGATGGTCCTGAGTGCAGTTGGTAAATATTCCGACTTCGAAGTTCAATCCGCTTATTTTGTCAAAATATATAGCGTGCGCCGAAACTTCCATAAAAACGTACTGCACGCCGCAGCTCACCATATCTGCAAATATTCCGTGCAAAAATACAGGGTCGGGAGTCGTCAGCTCGGGCGCGACAAATTTGTCGGCATAACTTATACCCAACGTACCTATAATGCCGCAACTTTTGCCCGCCGCTTTAAAAATACTTTCAAGCATATATGTAGTAGTAGTTTTACCGTTGGTTCCCGTAATTGCCACTATTTTAAGTTTTTTATCGGCATAGCCGTAAAAAGCGCGGGCAAATACGGCAACAGCGCCCCTGCCGTCGCCTACGATAATCTGCGGAATCTTGCAATTTAATTTGCGCTCGCACACCACTGCGGCGGTTCCCGCTTTAACCGCTTCGTCTATGAACAAGTGCGAATCGTTTTGCCCACCGGCATAACAAAAGAACAGGTCGCCGTCGGTAACTTTGCGGCTATCCGCGCACAACCCTGAAATTTCTACGTCGGCATTACCGATAATTTCTTTATACCCGACCGTTTGTAAAAGTTGTAAAAGATTCATATTTTCCTCCGTTTATGCGTAAGGCTGAATGTTTTTTATACCGATAATGTCGCTGAAAATTTCTTTTGCGACAGGCGCAGCAACCGTACTGCCGTAGTATACCCCTTCGGGTTCGTCAACAATAATAAGCGCTAGATACTGCGGATTGTCCGCAGGGAAAAAGCCGCAGAACGACGAAACGTACTTACCTACGGCAACGTGACCGTCTTCGTACTTCTGCGCCGTACCAGTTTTACCGCCTACTTTGTAACCTTCGATATATGCTTTTGAACCGCTGCCTTCGGAGACAACGCCTTCAAGCATTGCCGCCAGTATCGACGACGCTTCCGAGCTTATAGGTCTGTTCAAAACAACGGGTTTGTTGCTTTCCACTTTACCGTCAGACGTTACAACCGATTTTAAAAGCCTTGGCAGATAATAATATCCGCCGTTGACGGATGCGGCAACAGCACAGGCAAGCTGTATTCCCGTTACCGCTACCGTCTGACCGAAGCCGATTCGCGCCAGATCGCAGTCCCTTACAAGCAACTGCGGAACCAACATTCCGAGAGCTTCGCCGTTAAAATCAAGCCCCGTTACATTGCCGAAACCAAACGAAGTAAGGTAATTGTAAAAAGTCTCTGTACCGAGAGACAAAGCCATATCGGTAAAGCAAGGGTTGCAACTGTTATTCAACGCTTCCGCAAGAGTCTGATTTGAATGCTTGCCGTTTGAATGGTCCGACCAACATTTGATTTTAGTGCCGTCTACAGTTCTTGTCCTGCTCGAATTGAATATGTAAGAGTTTGAAAAAGCCTTTTTATTGCCCCTCAAATACTCTTCGATATTTGCCGCGGCGGTTACTACTTTAAACGTTGAACCGGGTTCGTAAATATCACATACTACACTGTTTCTTGACTGTGCGTTTAAAGTATCCTTGTCGTCGCGCGGCACGTTGTTTAAATCGTACGACGGGAAGTTTGCCATTGCAAGTATTTCAAAATTCTGCGGATTTAAAACCACGCAAGACGCGGCTTTTGCATTACTTGAAACGTACGCCCGTTTCAATGCTTCTTCTACGGCAAGCTGAATGTCTATGTCGATTGTAAGCCTTAATTCATCGCCGTCCTTGGCTTCGCTGTAAATCACAACGGATTTTTCAGTTTCAATACCGACAATATCGGTAGAATACATTATTTCGCCGTTGGTACCGCTTAAAATTTCATTATAATATTTTTCAACGCCTGAAAGCCCCGTGCCGTCGTTTGCCGTAAAACCCAGCACCTGACAAAGCGCTTCGTTGTAAGTGTACTGTCTTGTATTATCACGGGAATAGTAAACGCCCGGCAAATCATAGGGCACAAGTTTTTCAACGCTCTCCTTTGAAACCTGTCTTGCCAAAGTAATTTCGGAAACCTTCCCGCTTTTAATTTTTTCAAGGACAACCTGCGGGTCGAGCTCGAACAAACCGCTTAAAATCGTTGCAGTATATTCCGCATTTTCAACGGCATTAGGGCGCAAAAATACGCTGTAAGACGTTTTGTTTCCTGCAAGAATTTCACCGTTTCTGTCGCTGATAACACCGCGACTTGCTATAACGGGAATTTCCCTGTTCCACTGGTCGGTTGCTTTTTGGGTAAGTTCTTTGCCCCAGACAACCTGTACGTAAAACAATCTACCTAAAATTATGCAAAAAATAAAGGCTATTGCCAATCCCATTGACAATAACCTCTTTTGTAAAACCGTAATTGAAAATCCCGATTTAAATATTTTTTTAATTGTTACAATCTCCTTATTTGAGAATCATACCGTTGTTTTGTGCAAACTCGGTCACCGTTTCGGTAAAGTTTGCAACGTAATCGTTCATATCACCGTTTAACGAATTATATGTTTCGGTTGCGGTTGCAAGCGATGACTGAAGCGAGTTCAAATCATTGCTGACGCTTGAAATAATTGCCGAGTTAACGATTATAAGTACAAACAACGCAACAACTACGCTTATAATAGCGGCAATAATAATTTTGTTCTTTCTTGAAAGGACTTTTTTTGTAGAGCCTGTATTTTCTATTTTACCTATCTCTTCGCCCTTTTTAACGCCCATAGTCTTGTACTGTATCGTTGTAGAAGTGGGACGAAGATCTTCGTTCTCTTCTTCGTCTGCAATCTCTTCAACGACGGGTTTATTCGTCAGTCTTCTGTTCACGGCGCTATCTGCACGGAAAATTTCCGCGTCTGCACGCGCATTTTCAACAAGATAAGGTTTCTGGGCATGTACGCGCGCGGGAGTAAAATCAAGCTCCTGCTTAGGCGCAACGCCTTCGCTGTTTTTTTCGATTATATCGTTAAGCGTACACGAAGGATTGATAAGTTTCGCATAGTTTGCGCTTATCTTCGAATTATGACGCTCGTCGTCGGTCATAACCGAAACGCGCATATCTTCTTCGTATTCGCTTTCTCTTTCAAAATTAATTTTTCTTTCTAAAACCGGTGCGACTGCCATTTCCTTCTCCTTATCGCATTTATTTTAAAGTATTTTTTCAGCTATTCTCAGTTTAGCGCATTTCGAGCGCGAATTTACACGCATCTCTTCTTCGCTAGCTGTCATAGGCTTTTTCGTGATTATTTCAATTTCTTTCTTTTTGCCGCATACGCATACAGGCAGGCTTTTATCGCAAATACAATCGCATTCCAACATTCTGAACGCCTGCTTGACTATTCTGTCTTCAAGCGAATGGAAAGTTAAAACCGCAATTCTTCCGCCCTTTTTAAGCCTTCTCGTAAGCCCCAGAACGCAATCGTACAAACCTTCGAGTTCACCGTTCACGGCTATTCTTATTGCCTGAAAGCTCTTACGCGCACAAGGTCCGTTCTGCTTGAATTTCACAGGTATGCTGTCTTCGATAATTTCCGCCAAGTCACCGCAGGTCGCTATAGTTTTTCGGGTTCTGACCTTAACGATGTTTGCGGCAATTTCAGATGCAAATCTTTCTTCGCCGTACTCTCTCAAAATTTTTGTTAAATCTTTCTGCGAGTAGCTGTTTACAATTTCTTCGGCTGTGAGATCAGACGTCCTGTCCATTCTCATATCCAAAGGTGCTTGGGGTTTCATATACGAAAATCCCCTTTCCGCATTATCAAGCTGATAGCTTGAAACGCCGAAATCAAGTATTACGCCGTCCAGTTCGTCAACCTTTGCCAGCTTCAAAACATCGACGTAATTCTTATAGTCAGATTTATAAATGTCGAACGACCCCGCAAAAGGAGCAAGTCTTTGATTTGCCGCCGCAATCGCATCATCGTCCAAATCTGTCGCAATTAATCTGCCGCCGGGCGTACAACGTTTCAAAATCTCGTAAGAATGTCCTGCGCCGCCCACCGTGCCGTCAAAATATACACCGCCCTTTTTAATGTTCAAGCCGTCTATACACTGCTCTTTCATTACGGGTATATGTTCAAAACTTTTCATTATATGTCAAGGACGCTGAAGTTTTCGTCAAAGTTCTCGTCAACGCCTGCAAAATATTCGTCATAAACTTCTTTGGACCAAATTTCAATTCTTGAACCCGCTCCGCAGATTTTTATGTCTTTCCTGATTTTGCCGTAATTTATAAGTTCGGGCGGAATCACTAATCTGCCCTGCGGATCCATTTCAACCAGCTTCAAAGACTTTGTGAATGCACGCAATCCCTTTTGTTTTTCAACGTCGCTGATCTTAATGTCCGTTTCAAGTTTTTCAAGTTTTTCCTTAATAGCCGCGTCATAAAAAACAAATATGCAACCGTTTGTACCCTTGGAAAAATAAAGCCTGTCTTCATTTCCTTTGAGCTTTGACGGAATTCTTATTCTGTTTTTCGCGTCGATCTGATGATCGTATTCGCCTGTAAGAAAAAACATATACTTCGCCCTTTTGTAACGGTGTAATCATAATAACACACTAAATGACCACTGTCAACCACTTTAAGTAAAATTATTGGAATTTTTTTATTTTTTGTTATAAAAAAATGGATTTTTAGGGACTGAGTACCTCTTCTTGCATTAATATATAGTTAAAGACTTTACGGTTTTTGTAACTATCGCCACCTGAAAAGGCTATTTTCTGCGCTCTTTGAACGTTGTGGTCACAAATCCCCAAAATATCTTTAAGGTGGTCAGCCGTCCCAATAATTCCGTCGTATACAGGGCAATCATAAAAAGATTGAATAATTTTTTTTGCTAAAACATAGTGTGTACACCCTAAAACAACAGTATCCGCCTTATATTTGGGCAATAAATTTTCAACGCCCGCAGCAGACAAATTCAACAGGTTTTGCTCTATATAAGACGCCAACTTATCGCACGCAACCACACGGGTATTGCTGTTACCATATCTCTCTAAAAGATTTTTAAACGACTCGCTTTTTACCGTCGACGGCGTTGCCAGCACAAGACATTTACCGCCGGCTTCAACCGCAGGCTTTATTGCCGGCTGTATCCCCAATATAGGAAAATCATATTTATTTCGCAAAAAATCAATACTTTGCGCAGTTGCCGTATTGCACGCCACCACAGCCGCCGAAGGATTTGATTTTGAAATTTGTTCAAAAATTTCGTCAACGCGTTTTATAAGTTCGGCACGAGAAAGATTTCCGTAAGGCACGCGATAGTTATCTGCAAAGTAAGTAAAATCAACGCGCGGTAATCTGCGCACACATTCAAATAAAAGACTTATGCCGCCTATACCGCTGTCAAACACACAAACAGAAGGATTCTGAACGTTATTTACCATACTGTATTATTAATATTACTTAAATAACAAATATATTAAAATTCTTATAAAAAACAGTTAAAAACAGTTTACAATCAATATTTTTTATGATAAAATTACACAGTAATTTAAGTATTATGTTTCCAAGGAGATAGTAAATGCCTAATATAAAGTCAGCTAAAAAGCGTGTTCTTGTTATTGAGAAGAAAACGGAAAGAAATAAGGCAATAAAATCGGAAGTGAAGACCGAAGTTAAAAAATTTCTTGCTCTTGTAACTGCGGGCGATAAGGTCGCCGCTACCGAAAAGTTCCCCCACACCTGTTCTATAATCGACAGTGCGGTATCAAAGGGCGTTTTGAAAAAGAACACCGCCGCTAACAAAAAATCGGGACTTGCAAAAAAACTTAACGCTATGGCGTAAATTTTGTAACAATTAAAGGCGAGCGTTTGTTACGCTCGCTTTTCTAATAATGCTTCCGTAGTTAAATGGATATAACAGCCCCCTCCTAAGGGGCCGTTCCGGGTTCGATTCCCAGCGGGAGTACCATTTTAATAATCCGAACTTTAGCCGACGAGCAATAAAGTCCGGATTATTTTATATTTAAATATTCTTGTTTCATAATGCATTGTAAAGGCCTGGACAGACGGTCATTATCAATATTTGCACTGCCGTAGCAATATTCAAAATGAAATGACCCATCATAAACGGCAACGGATTTCTGCTCTTTTGGTACCAGAAGCAAATCAAAACCGTAAGGGGCAAAAAAGATAAAAATCTATAAAGGATAAATATGCCGTCAGGCAAAAAAGGAATGAAACCGTGTTGAAACGCATAAAAAAATGCAGACAACGAAACATTGACCCATTTATTACCTGCAGCGATATTTATACCGTATCCCAAATACAGCCCGTCTTCCGCAATCGTTGTAGTCAGCGGCAAAAGCAGCAATACAAATATCGCAAGCCACAGCGGAACCGGTTCCACCATTGTTTTGTTGAGATACGGAAAAGCGCCGTAACAAATCAGACCGGCAAAATACAACCCGCACATTCCGACCGCTATAATTAAAAAAATAATCAAAATTGCCACGCCGATTTTTGTTTTACTCTTTTCATAATTGATTAATTTTTTATAAGTAATACATTTTCTGCGGCAAAACAAATACAAAATTGCAATCGTAAAAATATTGCCCAATACAGCAATCAAAGTCCACCATTTACTGATTGCCGTATACGGTTGTTTTGAAATTAACGATATTAATAAAAACGCAATTAAAAATAATATGCACCTGACCGGCAATAAGTACGGAAAAAATTTTTTATCCCCCATTACTTTCTCCTTACAATATCAACGAGCCATTCCGGCTTCGGCACAGGCATTTCGGGATTTCTTGCTATGTTTTCAGCTATTCCCTGAATTGCCATAAAAAATGCTGTTGCCAAAGCAAGCGGATCTCCGTCGCGTATACTCCCTTCCTTTTGCCCTTGTAATACAATTTTTACAGCAATATCGACATCTTTCTGTCTCATCGAATAATTTCGTATATTCCCGGAAAGTATTCCGTCATATTGAGCCCTGTTCATTAGGACAAATAATTTTGCAGCAAACGAATCAATTAAAATGTAATCTAATATTGTTTTTGCGGCATTTTCAAAAAAGGCTAACGGTTTTATATCTTTCATTTTAAAAACATTATCTTTACCGCGGACAGCAATTTGTATCAACGCCAAATATAACTTTTCTTTTGTTTCAAAGTAATGAAAAAGCAATCCTTCGCTCATACCAACAGCGTTGGCAATATCCGACGTTCTTGTAGCCGAATATCCTTTACGTATAAATAAGTCCAAACCGGCGTTAAGTATATCTTGCCGCCTTTTTTCTTTTTGTTCCGATCTGTTCATATGATACCCTGTATTAAATAAAATATATTTTCATTGAGTAGATACTCAATGAAAATATAGCATATTAATTTTTATAAGTCAAGAAAAATGCCAATATTCTCCGTTCGATGCAAATAGAAAACGTGGCTGAAAATAATCCCGTTCACTTTACAATTAAACCAAAAAATGATAAAATTTTAAGTGACAATTCAATATTATTAAGGTCATTAATAGACGATTAAACAAATATTGATTTAACAAATCCTTATGAACAAATTTTGTATATGGCAAAACAAAATTGTGGAGTAATATGTTAAAACAACAAAACAGAATAAAACGGTATGCAAAAGTGGTTTTAATCATCTCTTGTGTGTTTGCTGTTATCGCAAGTTTCTTGATTATTGTTTCAATATATGGTGTTCCGCAAGCATTAGAATACCGACAAGAAACGAAGTATTTATACGAAAACGGCGTTGAAGTTGATGCATACATAAAAGGTTACTATGATGATTATGGACTAGTAGGCTCACGTGGCGACCCCGCGAGAATATATAAAGGGCGTTTTCACATAGTATATGAATATGTTGACGACAATGGCAACATGTATACAGATGAATATTTAGATACTGTTATATGCAGAAGTAGAGATGAACTGCGTGCGCGGGAGCAGTATATTAAACAAATAGTGTCCGATGGTACGACAATGAAAATGTTGGTTGCCGATAATGGTTTGTGCTGTTTATCCATCTATAAGGAATCATTATTAAAACCTACAACTTTGGGCACCTATATTATTATAATTTCGGTTTCATCTGTTGTATTAGGCTTATGCATATTCGGTATTGTGAGACAATCAAAAAAATTAAGATTATT
>CAOMHR010000065.1 GCA_948482865.1 Christensenellaceae bacterium | reverse complement strand
GAATATCCGACGTTTAAAAAGTATGAAACCAAATCTCTTTTAAGTATCGAAGTCGTAGTAATTGCGTCCTTGTATACTTCAAGTCCTGTGGGGAACTTGTCCGAGCGCGAAACATCAACTTCAACTATCACCTGTTCCATATCCTTTTGGTTATTGGACGATACAAGCGAACAACCGGTAAAAGTTGCGCCAAGCGCGATGCAAGTTGCAAGTGCGGCAACCGCCGCTGTTTTTTTCTTCATAATGTTATCTCCTGCTGTCAGGTAACGATAAAATACCAAATACTATTATATATTATTTGGGACGCGATAGCAAATATTTTTGACGAAATTTAAACAAAACTTATCGCAAATTTCAAAAATTTTGTCATTTCCAGCATAGTTTTGGTCGGAGTACGGCGCGGTTTGAAAATAATCAGCGGAGCTTTAGCCATTGAAAGTTTAACCGTGTCCCTGTAATTGTCAAGCGCAGCCGCAAGTCTGTTATCGCTGAGCGCGTTTATCGACGGAAGTTCAAACGAACCTTCTTTGCCGTCCACGCAGATTTTTTTGACGTTGAACTTTGTTGCATAGGACTTTAACACCGCTATAATCAAAAGGTTTAATACTTCGTCGGGCATAGGTCCGTAGTTATCTTCTATGGAAAGACAAACGCGTTTATAATCTTCAACCGAACGTATTTCGGCAATCTGCTTATAGCAGTCCATTCTGCCCGCATTCGATTCAACGTAACTTTCGGGAATGTATGCCGTAGCCTTTATTTCCAGCTCGGCAGAATAAGAACTTTCGCCGGTCAGCTCTTCTTTAAGCAACTTCGAATACAGCTCGTAACCCACTTTATCCATATGCCCGTGCTGCTCCGCGCCCAGCACGTTTCCCGCGCCGCGTATTTCCAAATCGCGCATAGCAACTTTAAAACCCGAACCGAGTTCTGTAAACTGCATTATGGCTTTAAGTCTTTCCGCCGCGTCCGAAGTCAGAACCTTTTCAGGTTTAAAAGTAAAATACGCGTGCGCAAGGCGTGAACCGCGCCCCACCCTTCCGCGCAGCTGGTACAACTGCGATATTCCGAGCCTGTCGGCGTCTATTACTATAATCGTATTGGCGTTCGGAAGGTCTATGCCGTTTTCTATGATAGTCGTAGTTACGAGAATGTTCTTTTCCCCGCGGTAGAACGAGAATACGCTGTTTTCAAGCATATCGCGCTCCATTCTGCCGTGCGCGTAACACACCTTTCCTTCGGGAACGATTTCAGCAATTTTTCCGGCAAAAGAAGAAATTGTTTCAACCCTGTTGTACAGTATGAATAACTGTCCGCCGCGCGACAACTCTCTTATACATGCGTCGCGTATGAGCGCTTCCGTTTCTTCCACAACGTATGTCTGGACGGGAAGCCTTTTTTGCGGCGGCGTATTTATGGTACTTATATCCCTTATGCCGGAAAGCGACATATGCAACGTACGCGGAATTGGCGTGGCAGTCATTGTAAGACAGTCTATATCGTTTTTTATGTGTTTGATTTTTTCCTTATGTTCTACGCCGAAACGCTGCTCTTCATCCAAAACCAAAAGACCGAGATTATCAAACTTCACGTCTTCCGATAAAAGTCTGTGCGTTCCTACGATAAAATCGATATCCCCGTTTGCAAGCCACTTCAACGTTTCCGCCTGCTGTTTGGGCGTTTTAAAACGGTTTAATTTTTCCACTCTTACGCCGAAGTCTTTAAATCTTTCAAGCGCGGTATTGAAATGCTGTTCGGAAAGAACCGTCCCCGGACACATCAAAGCCGCCTGTCTGCCGCCGAGTACACATAAATACACAGCGCGGAGCGCAACTTCTGTTTTGCCGAAGCCTACGTCTCCGCAAAGCAATCTGTCCATAACCTTTTCGGAACACATATCCGATTTTATTTCTTCGATAGAAGCAATCTGGTCGGGAGTTTCTTCGTAAATAAACGCGTCTTCAAACTCCTGCATCATTACGGAATTTTCAGGAAATTTAAAACCCCTTTTCTCTCCGCGCTCTTTATAAAGCTGCTTTAAATCGAAAGCAAGCTCTCGAATGGAACGCTTTACCCTTTCTTTAATACGGTCGAAATCCGCACCGCCTATTTTTGACAGCGGGGGATTTGTTTCGCCAACGTATTTTGAGAGTACGTCCATTTGCTCTACGGGTACGTACAAAACGTCGCCGCCCTTGTACTCTATGGAAACATACTCCTTTATTCCGTCTGTCGTTTCAATTTTTTGCGTACCTGTAATTTTACCTATGCCGTGCTTTTCGTGAACGGCGTAGTCTCCGATTTCAGGCGCGGTGAACATATCTCCGCGTTTTCTCTTTATACGCTTTGTAACCGCTTTGGTATATAAGTCGCCACTGCCCAATATGACAAGTTTACTTTCATGAATAACAAGACCGTGCGGCATATCTTCGGAAGTGACGGAAACGCCGTGTAACGCTTCAAGCCTTTCGGGAACAGTATAAACGGGCAAATACTCGTCGGCAAGCAACGCCGAAAGTTTTTCGTATCTCTGAATTCCGCCGGTAAACACCAAAGTTCTGTACCCGTTTGCAAGCCAGCTCTTTAAATCTGTTATTAGCTGTGACATAGCGTTAAGATAAGACGGCGCGGGCGACGAAGTGAAGTTGTAAGTCTTTAACGGTAAAAAGAACTGGGTGCTTGTAGTAAATGTCTGTAAAGCAAGACAGCGGAACTTTTTAAATTCTCTTGTAAGCGTTTCAGGGTTCACCATCTGTCCCAAACTGAAAGAAAACGCTTCGCCTGCCTTTTTAAGTTCCTGCACACGCTGGGAATGTTCCTTATATATCCCGTTCATTGCATCGTTTATAAGTTTGCACTCGTCGAATATAATCAGGGTATCTTTATCCAGTAAATCAAAAACCGTACAAGCGCAACTTAATAAGGGCATTACGAAAGACGAGCCGGCAAACGGCGCGCCTGCATCCAACTTCATAAAAATTTCATCTGCAATCGCCCTTGCGCGGCGCAACGCTTCGGACGGACTGTTTTTAAGACAAGACGAAATTTCGGTTTTTACCGCTCTTACATCTTCTGCATTAAATTTCACGTCCGTCGCGGCAACGACGCTTATACCGTTAACTTCTTCAAGCCGTTCTCCGCTTGAAGAGTCGTAAGGGCGGATTTTTTCCACGGTATCGCCGAAAAAATCTATCCTGACAGGATTATCGCTGTTTATAGGGAACAAATCGAGAATATCGCCGCGTACGGCAAACGAACCTTTACTGTCAACCGAATATTCGCGCGTATAACCCATTTGCACTAATTTTTGCGGAAGCCCCGAATAGTCGTATTCCCGTCCCGCTTCAAAACGGATACTATCCAAATTAGCGGGAAAGAGTTGCATTATACTTTCAACGTCTGCAATGACGATTTGCACGCCGGTCTGCATTAAATGCAACGCGGTCAGCCTTTTATAAAGCGCGTCCTTTGAAAGCGCGTCTTTGTACAAAATTACTTCGTCCTTGGCGTTCAGGAGCGCGCAACTCTTACCCGAAAGGGCGCTTATGGACTTATATGCTTTTGCCGCCGACACGCCGTCCGGCGCAATATACAAAATTTTCTGTTCGGGCAATGACGACAAAAGATATTTATGCGCTTCCGAAACGCCGAAAACCGCCGTCGGAGTTCCGAGGCGGATATCATTTCCAAGGGAGATATAGTCTTCCCCTAAATTGCGGTAGGTAAAGAATTGATTATCCAAAATACTTACCTTTTATTTGTATTACCGTTAACCGTTGTAAGCGGTCATAACAAGTTCTGTTTTTTCGCCTTTTGCGAGCGCAATCGCCGCATCGGCAGCGCGGCCGCACGCCGAAACGAACAAATTGTAATCTTCTTTTTTTACTTCTGAAAGAACGTAATTTATAATAGGAACGTTTACTTCGCTGTCGCGGATACCTATCCTTATTCTCACAAAGTCCGAAGTGTTTATTTCCGATATTACTGAACGCATACCGTTGTGCGTTCCCGCGCTGCCCGAAGGGCGTATTCTTACCGAGCCCTTGGGTATGTCGTAATCGTCATAAATAACCACAAGGTCAGCCGCAGTAGCTTTATACTTCGCAAGCAACTGTTTTACCGCCCTGCCGCTTAAATTCATATACGTTACAGGACGGGCGATTATGACCTTTTCTCCGCCTATATTACCTTCCGCAACCCAGGACTCGCATTCCTTTTTTTTAAACTTCACGTCTAATTTTGCGGCAACGTCACCCACGGCGATATAGCCCATATTATGAAAAGTTTTCATATACTTTTCTTCGGGATTGCCCAAGCCTACGATAATTTTCATATTTTTCCTTTTAAATCAACCGCCACAGCGTACTGTGGCGGTTTGTAATCAGTCATAAATTTTAGACATAGGTCTGTCAAGATAAACATTTTCTATTGCCGACGCAAATATAGGCGCGGTAGAAATCATCTTGAATATCGGAAGCATTTTTTCCTCGGGAATGTTTATGGTATCAAGCATAGCAAGTTCTGTTATGGGAGAAGCGTTTAACCTGTCTATCGCGGGACCGGACAAAACGCCGTGCGAACAGCAAGCGTAAATTTCTTTTGCTCCCGCGTCTTTAAGCGCCTTCGCACCCTGAACTATCGTGCCTGCCGTATCTATCATATCGTCAATCATAAGGCAGTTTTTGCCCTTGACGTCGCCTATGATATTCATTACTTCCATCACGTTTGCCTTGGGACGGCGCTTGTCTATAATCGCCATTTTAGCGTCCATCCTTGTAGCGACCTTTCTTGCCCTTGCAACCGAACCGATATCGGGAGAAACGACAACGAAATCGTCGTCGACTTTGGGTTTAAAATGATTGTAAAGCGTGGGACCGCCCACAAGGTTGTCCAAAGGAATATCAAAGAAACCCTGAATTTGCAGACAGTGCAAATCCATTGTAAGAACTCTGTCAGCGCCTGCCGAAGTTATAAGGTTGGCAACGAGCTTTGCCGTAATAGGTTCGCGCGAACGCGCCTTTCTGTCCTGACGGGCATAACCGAAATAGGGAATTACTGCGGTAATTCTTCCCGCGCTTGCACGCTTTGCCGCGTCAATCATAATGAGAAGCTCCATAAGATTGGTGTTTACGGGCGAGCTTGTGGACTGTATAAGGAATACGTCTTTGCCGCGGATAGATTCGTCGTAGCGGACGTAAATTTCTCCGTCTGAAAAATGCGTGACTTCCATTTGTCCGAGCGACGTGTTAAGCTGCTTGGCAATAGCTTCCGCAAGGGGTTTGTTGGAATTACCAGTAAAGATTTTAATTTCGTTACCGTGGTTAATCATTTGGGTTTCAATTCCTCCGATTTTACATTCGTATTCAAAGAGAGTTTGCCCTCTCGTCGATCCTTATTTAGACACTCTGTATACCATTCTATTATTATGCGGCGGCAAAGTCAACTTAAATTGCCGTTTAATTTGCCGCTGGAAGTATTTTTCAGTTTTCGTTTTTTTCGCTTTTCCTTATCCCCGAAAAAAAAGCCGAAAGTATTGCGGCGCACTCGCTTTCCATAACGCCGCCTTCAACTTCTATGGTGTGATTTACAAGGTTTGAAGCGGCAAGCTGAGCCGTCATTGACCTTCCCTTTCCTTCCGGCGCGCCGTAGTAAACTTTTTTAATACGCGCGTTGAGCATTGCGCCAAGGCACATAGGGCAAGGTTCGAGCGTTACGTAAATTTCGCACTCCGGAATTCGCCAGCTTTTCAGTTTTTTGCACGCCTTTTCAATTGCTTCTATTTCCGCATGGGCTGTGGCTATCTGTCTTTTTGTGCGCCTGTTGTGTCCGCGCGAAATTATTTTTCCGTCGCAAACCACTACCGCGCCTATCGGCACTTCCCCTTCGTCCATTGCTTTCTGCGCGCATTTAAGCGCGGCTTGCATAAATTTATCAGCCATATTTGTCCGTAAAAATTTTAAGAGCTTTAAAGCACTTTTTTAAGTATTTCAATTTGGTTATGGGGTGTTCAAGGCTGTCCGAACCGCACTCTATGGTGTATGCGGGTATGCACAGCTTTTTAATACACCAGTCTTTATATCCGCCGGAAGAGCCGTAAATTTTTTTAGGCTCGTACCCCGTGACCTGCTTTAAAATCTCCGCGCCGCGGATATCCCCCCTGCCGTCGTACTCCCAGTAAATTTCTTCGCCCTTGGTATGAAAACTGAGCGTTACGAAAGGGCGTATCTTTTTTGTAAAGTCGCGCAAAGCAATGGTTTCCAGTTCCGAAAAAGGATAATCGCCGATACAGTTTTCACCGCCGCGGATTTTGGTGTTAAGCCTTCCCGTTCCCCAGTTCGCGTCAAAATTGCAGTTTAAATCAACGCCGCGGGCGTTAGCCTTCCATAAAGGGTGCGAACCCTGACTGTACTGCGCCCCGTCTGGATTGACAAGCGGAATTATCCAGCCGCCGCCGCGCTTTAACCCCGTTTTAATATGCTTTATGGCAAGTTTTGCGGTTATCCACTCCCTGCCGTGTATCGCATAGGTAGAGATAAACTGCCTGCCGGTAAGACTGCCTATATGAAAGGCAAAAATTTCCCTGCCGCGGAAAGAATAGCCTATAACGCATTTTTTGCCGTCGTAACTTTGGTAAAACTGCTTAACTTCTTCAAATATCACACAATAGAGTATGATTTAGTTATTTATGGTATTCCCCGCCGCCGTTAATCATAAAACTGCGGTACAACTGCTCCGCCAATATCACCCGCATAAGCTGGTGCGGAAAAGTCATATCCGAAAATGAAAGTTTAAGATGAGCGGCTCTTTTGACCGCTTCCGAAAGTCCGTGGGACGAGCCTATGATAAACGTAAACATTTCGCCGCCGTCGCACAGAGCTTTGACGTATCCGGCAAGTTCTTCGCTTGAAAACTTTTTGCCTTCAATGCAAAGGGCTATTATTTTACCCTTCGCCGCGCGGAGAATATTTGCGCCTTCTTCTTCCAGATTTTTGCCTTCGGAAATTTCTTTGACTTCCACCTTCGCAAAGCGCGAAAGCCGTTTCAAATATTCATCCATTGCCGCGCGGTAAAATTCTTCCTTGATTTTACCGACGCAGACCACGCCGATTTTAACCATTTAATTACACCCGACCAGCGACAAAATCCACATTAAACTTAATACCGATATTCCCGCGGCGGCAAAAATATAAAATTTTGCAACACCGAATTTGACGCCTTTTTTAAAGGGTTTTTTGTCAATAAACAGCCATACGAGTCCGCCGATAAGAGCAACAACTGCAAGTACTATTAAAACTATATTTGCCGTCTGTGAAATAATAAGATTGCCTTCTGCGTCAAAAAGATTGCAGGCGGCAAAAATAACCAATAACCCGTTGTTTACAAAGTGCATCAGTATAGACGGTAAAATCGAGCCTGACTTTATTGCAAGAAACGCAAACGCACAACCCACAATAAACTGATAAACCGTCTGCTCGGGCGAGCCGTGAAAAAGCGCAAAACAGAACCCGACCGTAAATACGGCTGGGATACTTCCCATACTTCTTTCGCAACAGTTTAAAAGAACACCGCGGAACAAAAACTCTTCAACAAGCGCAGGCAAGACAGCCATAACCAAAAACGCGGGGATTATTTTAGCTCCGCTCAAATCAGGGTAATAGCTTGACGATTCCCTGGGCACATAACCGCACAGTTCGAAAAGTTTGACGACGTAAACGTTTATAGGACTTACGGCAAACAAAAGCCCGAATATTAAAAGTAAAGCTATAACGTAATACTTAGGCTTACACTTTACGGGAAAAACCGCCTTATAGGGAATTTTGGCGACCTTTAAAAATACCGCGCAACATACCGTCAAGGCAACAGGCGACGCGAGATAATTTATATAAACGTAGGCGTCGCTTTTTGAATCTATATGTCCCAAAAGTATTATAATTGCCGCAAGTAACGACATAACTAAAAACGCCGCAACGTTAAGGCTGAACGCTATTCCGCCGTTTTTCGAATTAAGGCTTGGATATACCGTTACGCTTTCGTCTTGTTGTAAATCTTTGTTTTCTATGTTTTCCATAATTAAATTATAACTTAAAATAAAATTTTAGTAAAATATTTAATTTACTTTTTATCGAATTTGTAATAAAATTCAAGTATGCGTAAGATAAACACGTCTGTAATAGAAGAAAAAATTTACGAAATGGCTTTAAAAGCAGGGGTTAACCTTACCCACTCCTGTAAACAAGCGCTTTCGGCTGCACACAGAAACGAAAGCAATCCCACTGCAAAATTTGCGCTTGAAACTCTTATACGCAACAGCGAAACGGCTGTAACAGAAAATATGCCCGTCTGTCAGGACACCGGTATGGCGGTAGTGCTTTTAAAA
>CAOMHR010000064.1 GCA_948482865.1 Christensenellaceae bacterium | reverse complement strand
GCCACTGTATCGCAGGCGTTAAAAGAGCTTGAACGCATAAACCTGATAGCGGCGGAATATGCAAAGGGAATGCCTGCGGCGCAGTTGCATTGGATTATTGCCGATAAAGAGCAGTGCGTTACCGTAGAGTTCGTTAAAGAAGGTTTGAAAATTTATGAAAATTCCGCAGGCGTTCTCACCAACAACCCGCCGTTTGACGGACAGCTTTTCAACCTTAACAACTATATGCGGCTTTCAAACAGGGACGGCGGCAACACTTTTTCGGACAAGATAAATCTTAGCGGTTACAGCCGCGGGCTGGGCGCGCTCGGGCTGCCGGGCGACTGGTCGTCGCAGTCAAGGTTTGTCCGCGCGGCGTTTGTAAAATTAAATTCGGTTTCGGGCGGGACGGAAGAACAGAGCGTAAACCAGTTTTTCCATATTTTAGGCGCGGTGAGACAGCCGCGCGGCACCTGCGTAACCGACGGCGGCAGTTACGAAACTACGGTATACACGTCTTGCTGCAACGCGGCAAAGGGCTTGTACTATTACACGACTTACGAAAACCACGCAATTTCGGTTGTTGATATGCACGCCGAAAATTTGGACGGCGACAAGCTCTGCCGCTATCCCGTAATACGGCGTGAAAATATACTTTACCAAAACAGGTAACGGGAGAAAATTATGTACGTACTTGCAATAGACCAGGGGACGACAAGCACCCGCGCGATAATATTCGACAAAAAGGCAAACATAGTCGGGCGCGCCCAGCAGGAGTTTCCGCAGATTTATCCGCGCCCCGGCTGGGTGGAACATTCGCCGCAGGATATAATAGGCTCTACTATGGCGGTCATCGGCGAAGCGCTCGCCCGCGCAAACCTTTCGGCAAAAGATATTTCCGCCATAGGCATAACCAACCAGCGCGAAACGACTTTGGTCTGGGACAAGAAAACGGGCAAGCCCGTATACAACGCCATAGTCTGGCAGTGCAGAAGAACGGCGGAGTACTGCCATAGCTTAAAACGCGACGGCTTTTCCGAAAAGATTTACAACAAGACGGGGCTTGTGCCGGACGCATATTTTTCGGCGACGAAAATCAAATGGATACTGGATAACGTGGAAGGCGCGCGCGAGAGAGCCGAACGCGGAGAGCTTGCTTTCGGCACAGTGGACACGTATCTTTTATGGCAGCTTTCAAAGGGCAAAATTTTTGCCACCGACTACACCAACGCAAGCCGCACAATGCTGTTCAACATACATACCCTTAAATGGGACGCGGAACTTTTAAGACTTTTCGACATCCCCGCGGCTATGCTGCCCGAAGTGCGTCATTCAAGCCATTTGTACGGCTACACGGACGCGGGACTGTTCGCCGCGCCCATACCGGTATGCGGGGTGGCGGGCGACCAGCAGGCGGCGCTGTTCGGTCAGCTTTGCACAAATCCGGGCGACGTTAAAAATACTTACGGCACCGGCTGTTTTCTGTTGATGAACACGGGTAAACGCGCGGTCAAAAGCCAGAACGGTCTGGTTACCACGCTGGGCGCGACCGCGGACGAAAAACCCTGTTATGTTCTCGAAGGTTCGGTTTTCGTGGGCGGCGCAATCGTGCAGTGGCTGCGGGACGGACTTAAACTTATTTCTTCTTCCGCGGACAGCGAAACGCAGGCGGTAAAGGTTGCGGACAGCGGCGGCGTGTACGTAGTGCCCGCGCTCACGGGGCTGGGCGCGCCTTACTGGAACTCGTCTGCGCGGGGAATGATAACGGGAATTACCCGCGGCACTTCGCGCGAACACATAATAAGGGCTTCGCTTGAAGGGATTGCTTACGAAGTGTGCGATCTGGTTCAGGCAATGCAAAAGGACGCTGGCGTAAAAATAATGCGGCTCGCGGTAGACGGCGGCGCGTGCGCCAATAATTTTTTAATGCAGTTTCAGTCCAATATTTTAAACTGCACCGCCGTCCGCCCGAAAATTTCAGAAACAACCGCGCTGGGCGCGGCGTATCTTGCGGGGCTTAAAGCGGGTTGCTGGCAAAACCTTGAAGAGATAAAAAGCAATTTCGCCGTCGAAAGAGAGTTTGTCCCCGCCATGGGCGAAGCTGAAAGGATTAAACTTTTAAACGGCTGGCGCAAAGCGGTAAACAGAGCCAACTTATAAATTCAATACGCAGAACAAGGGCGGTCCGCAAGGGCTGCCTTTTTCAATTCACACATTGCATACCGCAAAGAATATTATGGTAGTAAAACGCTTTTTACGGGGTGAAATATGAACTACCTGTTTTCGGTCGGCTTTTCCGCGGGGCTTGCGGCGGTGCTTTTGGGCGCGGCAGCCATAATACTTATAGTAATGATTTCCGAAGCGGTTTGTATGGCAAGGCTGCAAAAAGTTAAAAACAACAGCGTTGATTTTAAAGCCGCGCCTTCCGAACAGCCGCCCGTTTTTATCGCGGCGGAAGAGTCCGACAGCGGAACGGTTGCGGCGGAAACTGAAAAACCGCGGGCGGTAAACCGCGCAGAAAAACGTGCGAAAGGCGCGTACGACAAAAGTTTTACGGCGCGGCTGATTTTATCCGACGGGGACACCAAAGAGCTGTATTCGTCTTTAAAAAACGGGCTTTTGGGAAAGGGGTTTCAAAGCAGGGTCTGCTGGCGGTACGAAAGTTTCCGCGCGGTAAAAAAGCTTGCCGCCCGTCTTGCGATACGCGGCGGCGGTCTGTGCCTTTTTTGCGCGCTCGAACCCGAAGAATATCTTTCCGTTTCGGACGCGGTCAGAGATTTGTCCGACAAAAAAAGTTATAAAAGCACGCCCCTTTTATGCGCTTCTTACACGGACGGCGGAGAGCGGGCATCTAACCTGCTTATAGAAAGTCTCGCACAAAAAACAGGGGTGCAAACGGCCGGATACGAACGGTGCGATTTCGCCGCGCTTTTGCAGTATGAAGAGTTTGAAACCCTGCTTGCAAAGGGGCTTATAAAAGCAAAAAAACGTAGCGGCAAAACCCGCAAAAGACAACCGCGCACGCCTGCGGGAAAACCCGTAAAAACAGCGGTTGAAACGGGGTTCGTGAAGGCGGTAAAAACGGTTAAAAAGAAAGTTAGAAAACCTGTTAAAAAAGTCGTCAATTTGGACGTTGTTTTCAGTTGTTTTAAAGACGGTGAAAACGCAACTTTCGACGAAATAAAAAAGCGCGTTTTCGGCAATAACTCAAACGTAACTTACATAAAAATTCTTGGGCGCGGAAACGCCGGTAAAAATATTACCGTTACGGCAAACGCGTTTTCGCACAGGGCGGAAAAAAACATATTGGACGCCGGCGGAAAAGTCATAACAAAGAATGACTGACCCGCGCATATGCGCGCTTTTTTGCCTGTTTTTTAACCTTTGAAATAAAAAGTTTGAAATTTAACTTGCAAATAAATTTTTTTGGGTGTAAAATCAAACTTGAAAAAAATTTACGAGGGAAGTGAGAAGATGGAAACGTTTACAAAGTTTATGACCGACAACAAATTTCTTTTGCCCAACTGGTCGTGGATTGCAATTGCTTTGGTCGTTATTGCGGTAATCATAATTATCGCCTGTTCGGTGGCTCTCGGACGCAAGAAAAAACGCGCCCGTTCCGCGGAAGAAAACGACGTAACCGCAGTTGAAAAAACCGAACCCGTTCAAGATGATGACGACGGTTTTGACAAGCTGATAGAACCCTTTTATCCCGCTCCCGAAAATACCGCGGTTTACGAAGGCGCGACAGTGCAGACTGACGTAATTTCTTTGCCCGCAGAAGAGCATAATTATATTGAATCCGAACCCGTTCGGGAGCAGCCTGCGGAAGAGATTGAATATCATTCCGAACAGGTCGGCGAACCCGAACAGGTTGACGAAGTTACCTACTCCGCGGTAGTCACTCCCGTGACCGAAACGGAAGAGAAGGCGCAAGAAAAACCCGAAAAGAAATCCGCAGCCAAAAAGTCTTCGCCCGCTAAAAAACCCGCGGCTAAAAAGACGGCGGACAAAAAGCCCGCGGCAAAGAGCGCGGCTAAAAAACCCGTTAAAAAAGCGGCTGCCGACAAACCCGCAAGCAAGCCTGTCGAAGAAGTAAAGGAAGTTCAGCCCGCGCCCGTTGCGGCTGAAAATACCGAAAAGAAACAGGAAAAGAAAAAGGTTGAAAAGAAGCCCGCACCCAAGAAGACGGCGGACAAAAAACCCGCCGAAAAGAAAGCGGTAAAATCAAAACCCGTAAAGGAAGAGAGCGTCCCCACCGTTTCGGAAATACTGACTGAAGATATACCCGAGCCGGTAAAGACCAAGCCCGAGATAGATTCCGCAAAACCCGCGCAGGAAAAACCTGAAACCAAAAAAGCGGAAGCAAAGAAAACGGCGGATAAAAAGCCCGCGGCGAAAAAGACGGAAAAGAAACCTGCAAAACCTGCGCAGGAAAAACCCGCGCCCAAAAAGGCGGAAGCAAAGAAAACGGCGGACAAAAAACCCGTAGCGAAAAAGACGGAAAATAAAAAGCCCAAATCGGAAATTGCCGACGTCGCGCAGTCGGTTGCAAAAGCAACCCCCACGGGCGAAGAAAAGGTTTACCACGTTTCAAAGCGTCCGCAGGACAACAAATGGGAAGTGCGTATAGAAGGCAGTTCAAAGGCTATCAAGCTGTTCAGGACCAAAAAGGAAGCCGAAGATTTTGCAATCCCCCTTGCAGGCGACAATACGGATAACGTCCGCGTAATAATCCACAGGGCGGACGGCAGACCCAAAAACGTAGCTTATTTATAAAATACAATATATAAATTCCCCGACCGACGTCGGGGAATTTGTTTGACTTAAAACAAAAACGGGTATAAAATTATTAAGCGTTGAGCCCGACCGCGCGCGGTTGGCTTAAAGCAAATCAGACATTGACAGGGAGTATTACCGTATGACAAAGATTGATATTTTTTCCGGTTTTCTCGGCGCGGGCAAGACCACGCTTATTAAAAAACTTATAAAAGAAGCATATGAAGGCGAAAAGATTGTCTTAATTGAAAACGAATTCGGCGAAATAGGAATAGACGGCGGTTTTTTGGCGGAAGCGGGCATTAAAATAAACGAGCTCAATTCCGGCTGTATATGCTGTTCGCTGGTAGGCGATTTTTCAAAGGCGTTGCAAAAGGTTTACGACGAGTACAAGCCCGACAGGATTCTTATAGAGCCTTCGGGCGTGGGCAAACTGTCGGACGTTATCCGCGCGGTGGAAAGCGCCGAAATCGGCGGCTGTAAAATAAATTCCGCCGCCGCGGTCGTGGACGCGGTGAAGTGCAAAATGTATATGAAGAACTTCGGCGAATTTTTCAATGACCAGATAAAGAGCGCGAGCTGTATAATTTTCAGCCATACCGACGTTGCGGGCGCGGACAGAACGGAAGAAGCGGTTAAACTTGTCCGCGGGCAAAACGCAAAGGCGACAATAGTCACCACGCCTTTGAACTCGCTTGACGGCAAGGAAATACTTGCGGCAATGGAACACGCCCGCACGCTGGAAAGCGAGCTTGAAGAAATGGAACACAGCCACGGTCACTGTTGCCACGGTCACGACCATGAGCATAACCACGGCGAGTGCGGTTGCGGACATCACCACGACCACGGCGAAGAGCATGAACACGGACGCTGTTGTCACGGTCACGACCACGACCATGAGCATAACCACGGTGAGTGCGGTTGCGGACATCATCATGACCATGAACACGGTCACGGGCATCACCACCACGCAGACGACGTATTTGCAAGCTGGGGTGTGGAAACCAACAAATCCTTTACCAAGGGCGGGCTGGAAAAAATTCTCAACAGCCTGTCGGATTCGGATAAATTCGGCACGGTGCTGCGCGCAAAGGGCATAGTGGCGGGCGAAAACGGCTGGATTCATTTCGATTACGTCCCCGGCGAAACGGACGTGCGCGACGGCGCCCCCGCATACACGGGCAGGCTGTGCGTAATAGGCAGTAAAATCGACGGCGGCAAACTTGCGGAATTGTTCGGCGTATAAAACAAATTTAAGTAAAGGAAGGGCGGTATGGCGCAGGAAATATCGGTTTATCTGTTTCTGGGGTTTTTAGAGTCGGGTAAGACCAGGTTTATACAGGAAACGCTTGAAGACGAGCGTATGGACAGCGGCGAGCGCACCCTTCTTTTAATTTGCGAAGAAGGGCTTGAAGAGTACGCGCCCGACAAATTCAACGTGTCGAACTGCGCGGTCGTAACGCTTGAAGACGAAAACGAACTCAACAGGGAAAACCTTAAAGCCCTTACCCGCAAGTACAGGGCGCAGCGCGTAATTGTAGAGTATAACGGTACCTGGCTTCTGGACAAATTTTTCGAAGCTATGCCCGAAAGCTGGGTCATTAACCAGATGATGACCTTTTTCGACTCGGCTACCTTTTTAAATTACAACGCGAATATGCGCCAGCTCGTATTCGATAAAATCAATATGACGCAAATGGTGGTGTTTAACCGTTTCAAGGGCGAATATTCCAAGGAAGATTTTCATAAAGTCGTGCGCGGCATATCCCGCAGACCTGACATTGTGTACGAGTACGTGGGCGGCAAAGCGGAAATGGACGATATGGTAGACCCGCTGCCCTTTGACGTGTACGCGCCGATAATCGAAATCGCGGACAGGGATTTTGCCTGGTTTTACCGCGATATGGCTGAAAACGGCGAAAATTATATCGGAAAGACGGTGCGTTTCAAGGGTATGGCGGCTGTTTCAAAAAAAGTGCCGCAGGGGTTTATAGTGTTGGGCAGGCATATTATGACCTGTTGCGAAGCGGATATTGCCTACGACGGTTTTGCCGTCGACACCCGTGGGCTTTTAAGCGACGTAAAAACGCGCGACTGGCTTACCGTTACGGCGAAAATTTCGTATGAATACAACGATATTTACCGCGCCGAAGGTCCCGTGTTTACCGCCGAAAAATTAGAGCGCGCCCAGCCGCCCGAAGAGTCTGTGGTAACTTATTATTAAAATATGGATAATGCGCAGGAAAAAATTTATAACGAAGAAGATATTAAAAGCTGTATAAAACCGTTGTCCGGAAACGGTTTTATACGGCTTTTTCAGAATGCGGGCAGACGTTGGCTGGGCGTGTGGTATGCATTTGCCGAAAGTAAGCCGCGCCTTGCGGACTGGCTGTATAAGATAGGGTTTTTTCTGACGTTCAGCGTAAGCGTAACGCTGTACCAGTATATAATAATGACTTTTCTGCCCTACGCTTTTAAAAGTCTTAACAATGGTCCCGCGGGCTGGCCCATGATTCCTATAAAGGCGGCGGGCGGCAGAAACTTCACCGTTTTCGGCGACGGGAACGGCTGGGGATATTTTATCGCCTTTGAAATCGCGGTGTTTACCGCGCAGTGCATAAACTTTCCCCTGCAACGCAACGTCACCTACAAATCGCACGGCAACCCGTGGGTTCAGGCGGCGTGGTATTTTGCGGGCTGGGCGCTCGTTTCTGTCGGGACAAGCTGCGTATGGGGCGTGTGCAACGCTTTTCTTCTTCACTGGGGTTGCCCGCAGGCGGTCAGCGGACTTATAAAAACTTTGCTCACGGGCTGCGTTTCTTTGATAGTATTTTTCTTTATATTTATGGTAATTTTCCCCGACAACGCTAAAATCGCGGACCGCGCCGCAAAAAAATACGGGAAACTGGTTGCCGCGGGCGCCAGCGCGGAAAAACTGCAAAAAGCGGAAAACAGAAAAAATATGTGGGAAAGCAGGGCGCGGGCAAGCCTTGCGGAGCAGGAACGCCGCAGTGCAATTTCGCTGGCAAGCGCGCGGGCGATAAAATATTTTGCGTTTAAAAAAAGGTTCGGGCAAGCCCGTAACCTGTGCGTTCGGCTTGCGGAAAGCGGCGCGCCCGAAACAAAACTTATAAAGGCGCAAGCCGAAAGGGAGCGTTGCCTTGACTTGAAGGAAAGGGCGTTTGTGCAGGCTGCCGAAGCCGCCGCAAGGGCGGAAAAATATGCCGTTCAAGTTTGAAATTAAGCGGCAAATCAATAAAATGAGCGATAAAAATAAAAAAATGTCGAATACATACACAATATGTTGTGGTCGGACTAAGCTCCGCCCACAATTTTTATTTTTTGGCGGAAAAGTATTGCAATTTTATAACCTGTGTAATATAATGGTTATACCACATTTGCACAACTGAATATTTTGGCGCAATTTTTTATTTTTTTGAAGAAAAATTCAACCGCTGATTTAGACTGTTATAAGTCGCTGAATCCTTGAACGCAGGCAGTACGTGTCTCTTGCAGCAGGGTTCAGTGGCGTTATGTAATTGTATTTTAAATTAGCTTAATAATGTTATTGCGCGTTTGTTGTGCAGGTGTGGTAACCGTAAGAGATACTACATAGCAGAGTGTGTCTCTTTCGGGAGCC
>CAOMHR010000063.1 GCA_948482865.1 Christensenellaceae bacterium | reverse complement strand
TAAAAAACCGGGGTGCATAAAGTGCTCGCCGGTGTCGGGGTGATAACTTTCAAAGAAGTCGCCCTTTTCTTCAAGCGCTTTGTTCAGAAGTTTTAACGTACGGTTTTTCAATTCGTCCGCAAGCGGATTTTTGCCGTAGCGCACAAGTCCTTTATAAACGCAGTAATTTGCAATAATCCAAATTGCGCCCAGCCAGTTTGAAGGGTTTCCGCTTTTGACAAGGCTATACATTTTTTCGTTTTTGGCAAGCGTCCTTATTCCGTATGCCGCAAAAAAATCGTCGTTTGCCGTAAGATGGCTGCACATTGCTTCCGCCTGACTTTCACTGCATATGCCGGCGTACATAGGCAAAAAACAGCCCCAAAAACGTATTTTAAGCGGAAACGAAGTCCAATGCGGGTCCAGCCCCGAATGGAGCGCAACGCCTTTTACGTTGCAATCGGTTTTGTAAACGCCTATATCCTGCGAATAGTATATACCGTCGCGTTCGTCCCACATTTCTCTGTCGATTGCGTTTTTAAGCGCTTCGGCTTTTTTCAACTCCCCGTCCGCATTTTGGTCAAGTTCCTTTAAAATACGCGCAAGGGCAAGATATTCCAGATAAATAAAGCAGTTTAAAAACACGTCCGCCGCGCCGTTTTGCGGGCGGTAAAACACGGTCGGATTGTTGTCTATACCCACCATAATATCGTTTTTCCAGAAAAACAGTCCCGACTTTTCATCGTACTGCGTTTCTTCGAAATATCGCATATATTTTTTTAGTTTTTCAATATCAAACCAATCGAATGCGCCGCAAAACTCACTCGCGTTTAAAGCGGACTGACACAAAAAGGGCAAATGCTGGTTTATCGGCGTGCCTTTGACGTATTCGCTATGGAAAAATCCTTCAAACAGCCCCCCGCCCGAAACCATAATGGGAATAAATCCGTCGTCTTCCTGAGCGTCCAGAAAATTCAAAACGCAGCCGCGCATATGCTCCGCCGCGGTTTCCCTGCTTATACCCGTACCGTGCGCCGCTTCGTCGCCGTAATTTTCAAAAGCGTAGCGCAAAGACAGCGCTTCCCAGTAAGAGTCCCAGCCCCAAAGCTCGCTCATATATCCCGCGCCCGGTACAAAAAAAGGATATCCCAGATTTTTGGCAGGCGCTTTTAAAGTATTTTTAAAATTTGCAAATATGTAATTTTTTATTTTTGAATTTTCCATAATTTAAATTTCTATATTCATTCCGTCGTAAGCGGGGACTATGCCGCTATCTTTAAAAACCGCTTCCACTTCTTCGTGCAACCCAGCGTGATTGTGCGTGATGTGCGAAACGATAAATTTTGTATTTTTATCGGTTGCGCCAGCCCCGTCCAGCGCATATTTAAGCCTTTTATTCTGTTCGAAATTCATATGGTAAGCATAATAATTTCCGCCCATAGTGCCGTCCATAACAACGCAGTCAAACTTTTTGCCGTAATTAATTATAAAGTGCAGCGTTTCGTCTACGGGATAACCGCTGTCCAGCAAATACAAAACGGCTTTTTTCCCGTCGTCAATAATAAAATTAAGTGCAACCTGTTCCGGCGCGTGGTTTGCTTTAAGCGGTGTGACGGAGTAACCGCCTATATTCATTTTTTGAAAAGGCGTTAAAGTATGAAAAACTATGTTTTTGCGTATCTCATCCCTTATGGGAAAAAGTTTATAATACCCGTCAAACAGCCTTTCCGCGTCCGCATTGCCGTAAATATGCAGTCCCCCGCAATTTAAAACGGGCGCGAAATCCGTCCCGCGGGTGCTCAATATGTTGGGACAATAATGGTCGTCGTGAACGTGCGTTATCAGGACGTTTTCTATGTCGCCGAAGTTTATTCCGCTTTGCATAAAGTGCATATGCGTATCGGCGGGCAAATCTATCAGAAGTTTGCCGTCAATCAACGTTTGCGAAAGCGACCTAAGACTTTTCCCGCCCGCTTTTCTTGCCGCCATGCAATGCCCGCAGCCGCAAAACGACGCGGGATAGCCTTCTCCCCCGCCTGAACCTAAAATTTCGATTTTCATATTTTTAAAATTGTATATCGCTTACGCGTCCTTTAATTATCAGGTCTTTCAAAATTTTCAATTCGGTTTTTACGCAATTTTTAAGCCTTTCGTCCGTTTTCCATTGCCCGCGTTGAATAGCCGCGCCCTGCGTGAATCCGTATACCTTAATAAACGACGGCAATAAAATTTTTGCAAGAAGTAACGCCCGCTTCATATGAAAGGGCTCTGTTATCACAGTTATGCTTTCAACTTTCATAACGTCCGTACGCTTACATATTTCGGTAAGCGTACAGGTTATATTCTGAATTGTGTCAAAGGCGTTCGACTCTTCCGTTATCGCAGTTTGCGGAACGCCGTAATTTAAAAGCATTTCACGCAAAACCGTACACTCTTTAACGGATTTGTCCGATACTGCCGCGCCGGAAACTATTAAGTTTTCCGTTCCGCCTTTTTTATAATAAGCGGCGGCTATTTCCGCGCGTATACGCGCGTACTCTGGCGCGGTGCCGCAAACCAAGGCAAAATCGGCTTTTTCGACTCTTTCGTTAAGTCCGCCGAACAAAATACCGTCCGTTTGCGCGGGCGTAAGTTCTGATAAATCCGTCTGCGATAAATACATAAATCCTCTCAGCAAGCGCCGTTTATAAGCGTTACAGGCACGAAATACTGTTCTCCCCTGCCGTTTACCGAAATTCTGATAACTATTTCGTACTTATAATTTTTAAGCGCGGCGGGGGTAAACTTCAACTCAAATTCGTTTGTATGGCTGACTTTGCTGCCGTGCCAGTGTTCCAGCCCCACCGCTCTTTTATGGCCGTTTGCAAGTTTCCATTCTTCCGGTATGCCTGAAATTTCCACGTTGACGTACTGCGAAAGATAAAGTTTGTTGCAAAGCGTAACTGTTATGCGCTTTTCAGTTCCTTCTTCTATTTTTGCCAAACTTTCGCCGAAATTTACCTTGACTGTCAGCGAAGGGAAATGATAGCGCGCCGTACAGGGACTTTCCGCCAAAAGTTCTTTAAAATTTTCCTGCTGGTAAGGATAGAATGCGTTTTCATCATATTTCAGGCAATTTGCCGCTGTAATTTCAAACCCGTTTTCAGTAAAGGCGCACCTTTCGGAAGAAACAACGGGAAACTGCTTTACAACTCTTTCGCACAGTGCCGAAACCGTTTCCGGCACGTTTAAAAGAAGGTCGGGACGAAGAGTGCAAACCGCTATTTTTTCGGAACAGCCGTTTTTCCATTTGTCGGGTATGCTTTCCGCTCCGCCGATAATTCCGAGTATCGCGCCCAGAGTTCCCGCCGTGCAGTCGGTATCTTCGCCGCAGTTTGTGGCAATGCAAACCGATTTGCCGAAGTCGCCGTTGCCGTAAAGCCAGCCTATCAAAACAATGCCTATGCTTGCGGGCGCGTCGTACCCGTGTACCGCTTTGGGAATATCTTTATCCTTCTTTTGCACGGGGCATTTTGCGCCTGCGGGTACGGAAGGAACGCCCTTCCACTCTCCGCCTATCTCGCCGAAGCTGGAAGGCTCTGCAATCAGAAGATTTTTGCGCGCCGTCTTCCAGTCGTCGCCGTTCTTGTAACAATTCAAAACGACTTCCACCGCGTTTCTTACCCCGCACTTTCCGGGGATATATGAAAGACCTATTTCAATAAGTTTATTTATATCGCTTTCAAAAAACGCCGCAGCCTGTACTGTTGCCGTAAATATTGCCGCATAAATCCCTTCGCCGCTGTGGTCCACACACGCGTCGTAATACGCGTAATTCGCGGCAAGCGCAGGGTTGCCCGCGCAAAGGCACGCCCAGATTTCGGTGCGTATCCACGCCCCGTTGCTTTCACGGTTTTCATTGCGCAAATAGCCCGAGAGCGGCGGAACTATGCCAACAGAATAATTGTTTTTACCCGCGCCGTACTCCGAAATTTCCGCCGAAACGTAATTTTCCCAATACTGCGCCAGAATATGGCTGTCTATATTTTTGCCTTCATGCTCAACGGCGGAAAGCCACACAAGCTGCAAATCAACGTCGTCGTTAGGTACGGGCGAAGATACGTCCTGCATAAAAAAGTCGATATCGTACACTCCGCGGAAGCACTCGAACGGAGCGCCGAGCGTACCGCCTATATTTTTGCCCAGATAGCAACCCTTTACTTTATCGCAATAATTTTTATAGTTCATTTTCATAATTAAATTATATCACTTTATTTTAAAAATTCAAGCCCCCGAAGGCGCACGCCTTCGGGGGCTTTGCCCTGCTAAATTATTATGCCTTGGGAACGCCGTACAGCGAAGTTACGTAGAAAACGTCGCCTGCCGAGCAGTCCATAAGCCTGACAACCATATCTTTCAGACCTGCTTCAAATATTTTGCTTCCGTCAACGTTCCAAGGTCCGCCGTTAGCCATATCAGCCGTAAGACTTACGCGGGTCCACTGTCCCGTTGCCAATGCGGTATTACCGCACCAGTACGCGCCCGCCGAAGCGTTTGCCGCGTCCGTATAAACGTAGAAGTAAACTTCGCTGAAATTGCTTAAATCCACGGTGAAGTTGACGCTTGCCGCCAAGCCGTTATCACTTCCGTCCACGGTAACTTTGAGCGAACCCGCTTCTGATACGGGTCTGTCGGCGTCGCCGGTACACTGTTTATCCGTAACGTATTCAAAATCGCGGATGCTTGCAACGTTTTTAGCGTACGAAATATCGGTAAGCCTGAGCGCGTCGCTGTTTTCATCGTCAAAGGTTTTAACCGAAGAAATATACACGGTTTTACCTTGCGCTTCTCCGAATATACGCAACACCGCTTCTCCGCCGTGAACGTCGTACCCTTGCATACGGGTATCCAACACCACGCGGGTCCACTTGTTTACCGCAAGAGTATGGTTGCAACACCACCATGCGCCCATCTGTATTCCGCTGTCGGCGGTATATGCGTAAAATTCAATAAATCTCGAAGTTTCGCTCTTGTTAAGGAATATTCCCGTTTCGTTGTTTGCGATATTCGAAATTTTAATCGAACCCGCTTCGCTTCCGTAACGCTGTTCTGTACTGTAAGCCACGGTGTTGCCGTTGGCGTTCAGATTTGCCGCGCCTAACGCATTTGCTTCAAGCAATACTCCCGTATCGGCTTTTTGCAAGTATACTTTAACGGTATGGTCCTTACAACCGTCTGCCGAATACGTTATGGTAATATATTGCGAACCCTTATAATCGGGTATCGTAATTTTGCCGTTCGCCTGCGCTAAAACGTTGTTTCTAGCGTCTTTTACAACAACGGTTACGGAAGAAGAATTTTCCTTACCCGACAACGTAAGTACTTTTGCGGTAGGCAAAGTATACGTTGTGCCCCAGTATTTTACAAGACTGCCGTCCGCGTTGCCTTCAATGCTTATTGTTCCCGTATTATTGAGATACGTTTCAACTTTGTCTTTGCCGGTAATAAAGCCCAAACCGCTTAAAGCAGGAGCGTCGGGGTCAAATCCGGTGCCTATGCCCAGCCAGTTGCCCGTGCAATCGATAACGTCCTTTATTGTAAGCACTTGCTGATTATCAGCAAACACTTTAATTTCGTTGCCGCAACGCACTACGGTAATATCTGTACCTGCGCTTAATTTGCCGGACATCATTTTTCTGAACGCAATCTGTTCGGGTGTGCGCGTGCCCATGTCAGCTACAAAAGAGTAATCTAACGGAGTGTTTGCAGGGGCGTATTCGTTACCCTGTTCGTCCAGATTGGAGAAAGAGAAATACAAATCCGAACCGCTGTACCAACGCATAAGTAAACTTTCTTTGCTGCCGGTAACAAAGGTGAGCGCATTCCATTTATTTTCGCCGTTGGTCTTGACGTTTACCTTGATTGCCCAGTATTCGGCAGAGCCGAAAATCTGACCGTCAAACTTTGTTTTGAACCACTCCGACGTTGCGGTGTTGCCCATCACTTTGTCTTTGGCGTATCTGTCGGCGTCGCCTTCACCCCAGGTAATGGAAGCGGCGTTATCAGCATAAACGGCTTTTACCGTATGCGTTGATTCGCTCGTTTTAAACTCGTCGGTGAAAACTTTTAACGTACCGTCAATAAGGTAATAATCGAATACCTTACCCGTCTTTGCTTCGTGCGTAAGTTTTACGACCGCGCCTTTACCGAAGACGTTGCCGCCATCCGCCGCGGAAGCGCCGTCTTCAAACGTTATAGTGCTTGCGTCGGCAAAGCGTATGCCGAACTCTACGCCGTCCGCCGTAAGTTTATACTCGTTGCCGTCAATGTCGGCGCCGTTTACCGTGAAGCATACGAACGCTTTGTTTGCGGGCGCGCCTTTACAGGTGAGAGTAACCGTTTCATTCTGCTTGTAGGCTGCGCCGTATTTGGGAGCCGAAATTTCAAGATACTGTGAAGACGTTTCGTCTTTTGTTACAGTAACGTCTTCGTAAGGCACGCCGTAAACGGAAGTTACGTATACCACGTCGCCCGCCTGCGCACCGTTGAAGCTGTAAACAAAGTTGTTAAGTCCCTTTTCCCAGACCGACTTTTCGTCAATGTTCCAAGGGGTTTTATCTCTGCCGAAACTTACCTTTACCCACTTGCCGGCAACGGTAACAACGTCGCGGCACCACCAGCCGCCGACCGCTATACCGCCCTTTTCGGAGTAAACATAGAAGTAAAGCTCTTTGTATTTATCAAGATTATTAACGCCGTTGGTAAGCGCAAACGCCTGCTCGGCACCGCTTAACGTAACTTTAAGCGAATTGTCCGCGTCCACCGTCTTATCTTCGCCGTCGTAACCGAAGTCGGTCACGTGTTCGATTTCGGAAGGCTTCCAGCCGCTTTGGGTAGGATGATAAACAAGCCCGCCGGTTTCGCCCGCTTTGTCCGTTTCATTGAGTTTTTCGTTGTCGTTTTTGATACGGTCAGCGTAACTTACGGTTATGCTGTGCGAAGTAGCCGTTGTGGTAAACGAAATATCGTCCATCAGATTGCCGTCAACGTAAATCCCCGCAAAGTACTGACCTTCGGGAGAAGTTCCCTTGTAAATAATTGTAACCACGGTCCCCACAGGCACGGTAACGTTACCCGTTTTGTCTCCGATATACAACCCTGTACCCAGAGTAATAACGCAGGCGTCGACGTATATCGCTTTAACGGTTACGTTTTTGTCCGCAATATAGAATGTATCGCCGTCTATCTTTTTCCCGTTCACTTCATAGCACAAGAACAGCTTATCGCCGTTTTGTTTGGGGGCGGAAAGTTTAACTTTGTCGCCTATGCGGTAATCCTTATCTGCAAAATCCACAAGGTCGTCGCCCTTGGTCAACGTTGCCGCATACGTTGCGTGCACAAGTTCGGTTTTTGCCGCCGTAGCCACCGCTCTTATATTTTTGACGGAGCCGTTATGCAGCAAATTGCCGCCTACTTCGACGGGCTTTCTTCCGCCCAAGCCGAAGCTGTCGCCGCTTCTTACCTGAAGGTCGGACGATATATCAACGGCGGCTATAAAGTACTCTTTTCCGTCGTACTCAACAAACGCCTTTATTACCGAACCCGAACGCATGTATTTAACGGTTACGGGTTTATCTTCCGTTGCCGCACGGAACGCCGCAATCACTTCGTCTGAAAGCGCAACGCCGTCCATCCATTTCCAATAGGCGCCGTAACCTGCGAATTTTCCGCTTGTGCCGTTTATTTCAAAACCGAGAAGCTGGTCTGAACCGCCTACGTAAGCAGCCGTATACGCACAAGCAGACGACATATTGTAAACGTCGTAATAAAGCGCCCAGTTTTTACTTTCGCCCAATTTGTAAACCTGAGCGTCGCCGCCCACGGGAGCTACGAAATCGGGAGTAGCCCAGGACATATTTTCGTTTGTCATTTCTCCGTCGATATATCTTACTTCAACGGTGTTTGCATCTTCGGTTATAACAAACGAGTTGCCGGGCAAAACTTTGCCGTTAAGCAGGAAACAGTCCACCGTTTTGCCGTCTATTTTCTTTGCGGAAATGTTAACCGTATCCCCTTTGAAGAATTTGTCGGTATCTAAAATAACGTTTTCTTTCGCTTCTACGTTTGCGGACAATTTGGGCACCGCGTTCATAGAAGAAAAGTAAAGTTTTCCGTTGGGAATTACCGTTTGTTTGTAATCGAAAATAATTCTTATGGACATTCCCGTTATATCGTTTGTCCCTATGGGTTTGTTATTGGTGACGTCCATACTGCCCGACGCGCCCGCAGGGTATTCGCCCCAAACGCGCGTAGACCAAACCATTTTAACCCACTTGCCTTTTTCTATGGCGGTGTCGTTCCACCAGTTGGAGCCCATTACTATATTGTCGTTGCCTTCATAATAGACCCACATTTCAAGCTGTTCGTAGTCGGGTATATCCAACAG
>CAOMHR010000062.1 GCA_948482865.1 Christensenellaceae bacterium | reverse complement strand
AACGCGCTTTCGGTAACGCACACCTTAAAGTCTTCAATCGCGTCCACGTCGATATCCGCCGCAGAGCATACCGCGCCCGCGGCAAGCCTTAAAGCGGTCAGATATTCGCTGTCGCACAGCGCAAATTCAACGGTAAAATCTTTCATCGTATCTCCATTATCGTGTCGAGCGCGCAAATTTCGAAAAGTTTTCTAATTCTGGGCTGAACGTTGCAAAGCACGGTTTTATAGCCGTCCGCCTTCAACTCTTTATAAATTTTGACGAACGTGCCCAGCATTGTGCTGTCAATAAACGTGAGAGCAGCGCAGTCGAATTCTATGTCCATTTTCTGGTTGAGATAGGCTGCGCGGACTTCGGTATAAAAATCTTCGCTGGTAGCCGAATCGATTTCTCCCGATAACGAAAATTGCAGTTTCGAATCGGCGGAAACAAGTTTTACCTGTTGCATAATATCCCCTTTTAAGGCTTTCTGTAATTTATTTATAACCTTATTTTTGCGCGCGGAAACGCAAAATACACATCATATTTTAAACCTTAGTTCAATAATTGTCAAATATACTTGCGGCGCACGCCTTTTATGGTGTGCGCCGCTTAAATTTACAATGTAAATCCGCTTACAAAAGTTTTTTCATTCAGATACGAAAGTTCGCCTTCAAAATTAAATTCAAGACGTTTCGCCACAAGCCTTTGCCGCTTTGCGCCGTATTTTTCGTTAAGGGCGTTGTCGCCGTACTTAGTATCGCCCAGAACGGGACAGCCTATATACGCCGTATGCGCACGTATCTGGTGGGTTCTGCCGGTGTGCAGAATTATTTCGACAAGCGCGATATCCCCGCGCTCTTCCATTACGCGGTAATCGGTTTTTATTGTCACGCCGCCCTGCACGGGCGCGGGATAAACTTTTACTTCGCCCTTTTTTTCATCCTTTAAAAGATATGCGGTAAGGCAGCCGCTTCCGCTTTTAAAGGCGTTTTTACACAGCGCGATATAGGTCTTTAAAACCCGCCTTTTTTCAAACCCGTCCAAAAGCGCGTTCTCCGCCTGTCTGTTTTTGGCAAACACAATAAGCCCTTCGGTATTTCTGTCCAGCCTATGCACGCCGTAAAAGGCGCCCCTGCCGGAAAGTTCGTATAAAAGCCCTTCAAAACTCACGCCCGAAAACTTGTCCGCTATGTAAACGTTCCCGTCTTCGTACACCGTTTTATGGCTGGGCATACTCTCCTGCTTTAACGTAGTATAATACGCAACTTCGTCGCCCGCGCTAAGACTTACGTTTTTCGCCGCGCGCACGCCGTTCACCTTTATGTCCTTAGCGCGCAAAAGCGCGGCAAAGCAAAACGAGCCCTGCGGATAGACGCTGTCTGTAAAGTCTTTCAAATTTGTATCGTTTCTGACGGTGAATTTTTTCATAAGCTGAATAAAAAATGGACGAGATACGCCCCCAAGAATGCCACCACCGTCTGCACGGCAAAGCATTTTAAAGTAAATTTAAGCCCCGCTTCTTTACAGGAAGCGGAAAACGCGGAAACGCAAGCGGGACACAGCAGAATGAACGCGCACATTGCAACCGATTGCGCCAATCCCAGCCCCGTACCCGCAGGCATGAGCATACCCACGGTTGCGGCAACGTTTTCTTTGGCAATAAACCCGCACAGCGCCGCGTACGCAAGCCGCCAGTCCGAAATACCCATAGGATAAAACAAAAACGTTAAGCCGCGGCTTACTGTCGCAAGCATACTCTTATCCGCTTCAACGTATTCGAACGTGAACGAAAAATGTGAAGCGAGCCAGCTTAAAATGCAAAATGCGAGTATTACGCCCGATACCTTGATTATAAACGATTTAAGATAAAAATACAACTTTTTACCCACCGCTTTAAGCTGCGGAAAAACAATGGGCGTAACTTCTGAAAGCATATCTTCTTTCCTACCCTTTAACAGGGCGGAAAAGGCGATTGAAATCAGAAGTCCGGCAAAATAGAAACAGGTCACCGCAGGGAACGGATTTTTGAAAAGGGGCGCGAGAAAAGTTAAAAACACGGGCAGTTTCGCGCCGCAGGGAATGTACGGCAAAACCGCGATTGTGCGCTTTTGCGCGTTCTCGGTGGAATAGCCGCGCGTGGTCATAATTGCCGCCGCGGTACAACCGAAGCCCGAGATAAGCGAAAAAGCCGCCCGCCCCGAAAGGTTGACCTTGGCAAAAAATCCGTCCGCGCAAAACGACAGCGCGGAAGTTATCCCGCTCTCGTCCAACAGCGTAAGAAACAGATACAAAATCGCAAGCTGTGGCAGGAAAGAAAGAACGCTGCCCGCGCCGCCAAGAACCCCTTCCGACAAAAGGGAAATCAACGCTTCATTCTGCATTTTACCCGTTATCAGCGCGCAAAGTTTGTCGCACACGGCAAGCTCTACCAAATCCTTTAAAAGCGCTCCCGGCATTACGGGGTGAAACGCGAAAAAGAACATTGCCGCCACTGCGACGATAAAAAATGCAAGCGCGAAAAAGCGGTTGTAAAACAGTTTGTCTGCGCGGCTTAAACTTTCACGTCCCGCAAAATAGCAGTCTTCGAACGACAGCTTTTCCTTCGCAACAGAAAAATTAATACCGTCTTCCACCGCCTTTTTAAACTGTTTTGGCGGACAGGTAAAAACGGGTATCCCAAGATAGCGCGAAAGTTTTTCCGCGTCAAGACTGCCGCCCCGCCTTTTAAGCTGGTTCAGCTTGGTTACGTACAAAACCACGGGTTTCCCGTACGATTTCAGTTTTGCAGTTAAATTCAAACTATTTTCCAACGTAAGCGCGTCGGCAACGTCGATTATAATATCCGCTTTTTTAATCTCTTCTGCGGCGGAAACTTCTTCCATAGAATAATTGGTCATAGCGTAAAGACCGGGCGCGTCAACGTAAGTTATTCCGTTTGAAGTTTTTTCGCTTGCAGAACAGGTCACACCGTGAAAATTGCCCGTCCTTAAAGAGCTGTGCGTTACCGCATTGAACAGCGTTGTCTTGCCGGCGTTTGGGTTGCCCGCGAAAACCGCGCGCATTGCCGGTTTTTTCGCCGCGCGGCGCAGTATTTTCAGACGCATTTTTCCACCCCGATAAGTTTGGCAATATCGCGCCGCACGCCCACGCGCACCGCGCCGCAACCTATAAGCACGCCCGTTTTAAAGAGCGAAAAAGCCAGCACCGTCACCTTTTTCCCGACAGTTATGCCGAGCGACTGAAGTCTTGCCGCGCCGCTGCCCGATACTTCTATTCTGACAATTTTTGCGCGTTCGCCCGCCTTTAAATCATAAACGCTCATAGAATAAATCTATGAGCGTTTAACGGAATTAATGATATATTACTTTTTTATAAGGGTGAGCAACACTTTTTCGCCGTTGATGTTCTGCTCTCTGGTGTAGCCGTCGGCAGCGCCTTCGCATATTTTTTCCGCAAGCACGTCGCCAGCAAAATTGCCCGATTGCAACACCTGTTGCGCCCTGCCGCAAGCCTTGTAAAAGACGTTAATCCTGTCGGTTACTTCAAAGCCCGCGTCTTTACGCATATTCTGGATTTTTGAAACGAGTTCCCTTTCAACGCCTTCCAAAATAAGTTCTTCGGTCAACGCGGTGTCAAGCGCCACGGTGATACCCCTGTCTTCCGCCGCAATGAAGCCGCCCGCGCTTTCGGTGAAAATCTGCAAATCTTCCAGCGTTAAAGCAACGTCCAACCCGGGTATATTGTAAACGCCGCCGTCCTTTACCGCAGTAACAACTTCCTTCGCGTTGCAGCCGCCCAAAAAGGCGGAAATCGCGCCCAGCTTTTTACCGTACTTGGGTCCAAGCGTTTTAAGCTGCGGCTTTAACCTGTACGTTATATACTTATCAGCGTCGTCCGCAAACTCGAAACTCTTTATATTCAGTTCGTCCAGAACTATTGCGCGTTCGTCTTTGGAAAGGTCTATATTGCGCGTTGACACAACAATCATTTTGGCAAGCGGCTGACGGTTTTTCAAATTGCCCGCGTTTCTTGCCGCCCTGCCCAGAACTACGATATCAAGCACTTCTTCCATTCCGTCTTCCAAAGCCCTGTCGATATAATTTTTATCGGCTTTGGGGAACCCGCAAAGATGAACGGAAGCAGGTTGGTCCGCAAAGAACCGCGGCACAAGATTGCGGTAAATCATTTCCGCCATAAAGGGCGTGTACGGAGCCGTAAGTTTTGCAAGGGTGACCAAAACCGTATACAAAGTGGTGTACGCCGCCGCCTTGTCTTCGGTCATATCCGCGCCCCAGTACCTGTCCCTGCCGCGGCGGACGTACCAGTTTGAAAGCACGTCGGCAAATTCCTGCAACGCGCGCGCGCTTTCGAAAATTTCGTACTTTTCAAGACTTTCGTCAACGAACGCCGCAAGGGAATTGAGCTTTGACAAAATCCACTTGTCCATTACGCTCAACTTACACTGTGCAAGCGAGTGCTCCGACGGGTCGTATTTATCGATTTCGGCATACAGCGTGAAGAACGCGTACGTGTTCCACAGCGTGCCCATAAATTTGCGCTGCGCTTCGGATACGGTTTCTTCGGCAAAGCGCGAAGGAAGCCACGGTGCGGAAGACGTGTAAAAATACCACCTTACCGCGTCGGCGCCCTGTTTGTCCAGCACGCTCCAGGGGTCAACCACGTTGCCCTTGTGTTTAGACATTTTAATACCGTTTTTATCGTTCACGTGACCGAGAACAATACAGTTTTTAAAGGGCGCTTTATTGAAAAGAATTGTGTTTATTACAAGCAGGGTGTAAAACCAGCCGCGCGTCTGGTCCACCGCTTCAGAAATAAAATCGGCGGGGAAAGTCTTTTCAAAAACTTCCCTGTTTTCAAACGGGTAATGATACTGGGCGAAAGGCATCGAACCGGAGTCAAACCAGCAGTCGATAACTTCGGGCGTGCGCGACATCTTGCCGCCGCACTTAGGACACTTGCAGGTAAGTTTATCGAGATAGGGACGGTGAAGTTCTGTTTCGCCCTTGACGTTGCACTTTTCTTTAAGTTCCGACTTAGAGCCTATTACTTCTATTGCGCCGCAATCGGGGCAGACCCACACGGGCAACGGGGTTCCCCAGTATCTGTCGCGGGAAAGTCCCCAGTCTATCACGTTTTCAAGGAAGTTGCCCATTCTGCCTTCCTTTATGGTGTCAGGCATCCAGTTGACCGAACGGTTGGCTTTTATAATGTCTTTTTTTACTTTGGTAACTTCTATAAACCAGCTGGACTTTGCATAATACAAAAGGGGCGTGTCGCACCGCCAGCAATGGGGATAGTCGTGTTCGAAAGGAATTACTTTGAAAAGCAGCCCGCTTTTTTCAAGCCTGTCCAGAATGGGCTTATCGGCTTTTTTGGCGAACACGCCGTTCAAACTTTCAAAACGGCAGTCAAAGCAGCCGCGTTCGTCCACCAGCTGGACAACGGGCAGTCCGTAACGCTTGCCTACCTTATAGTCGTCTTCGCCGAATGCGGGGGCGATATGAACTACGCCCGTGCCGTCGCCCATGGTTACGTAACCGTCGCAGACGATAAAGTGCGCCTTAGGGGTTGCGCATGCGGGGGATATGCGCAAAATTTCCTTTGCGGTTTCTTCAAACAGCGGCTCGTATTCCAGTCCTTCCCACTCGCTGCCCGCCTTTTTGTCAACCACCTTGTATTCTTCGAAGAACTTTGAAACAAGCGCTTCGGCTAAAATATATCTTGCGCCGTCCGTTTCTATTTCAACGTAAGGCTCGCAGGGGTTCATACATAGCGCCACGTTGGAAGGCAACGTCCATGGCGTTGTGGTCCAAGCGAGTATAAAGCGGTTTTCGCTTCCCTTTACCTTAAATTTCGCTACGGCTGAATTTTCCTTTACCGATTTGTAACCCTGCGCAACTTCGTGCGAAGAGAGCGCGGTGCCGCATCTGGGGCAGTAAGGCACAATTTTATGTCCCTTGTACAGAAGCCCCTTTTTGTGCATTTCTTTAATAGCCCACCACTCGGACTCTATATAATTGTCGTCGTAGGTGACGTAGGGGTTGTCCATATCCACCCAGTAACCTACCCTGTCGGACATTTTTTCCCATTCGCCCTTGTACTTCCATACCGACTGCTTGCACTTCCGGATAAAGGGTTCAATGCCGTAACTTTCAATCTGCTGCTTGCCGTCAAGCCCCAAAGACTTTTCAACTTCAAGCTCAACGGGAAGTCCGTGCGTATCCCAGCCAGCTTTTCTTAAAACGTGGAAACCCTTCATGGTCTTGTATCTGGGAATTATATCTTTCATTACGCGGGTCAGAATATGACCTATATGCGGTTTTCCGTTGGCTGTGGGGGGACCGTCGTAAAATGAAAACTCTTCGCCCCCGATACTGCTTTCAACGCTCTTTTCAAAAATTTTGTTCTCTTTCCAAAAGTCTATAATTTCCTTTTCGCGCTCAACGAAGTTCAAAGAAGTATCTACCTTGTTGTACATTCTGCACTCCTTAAAAATATAAAATAGGCGTCCGAGTTTCGGACGCCGTAAAATGCGCTTATAAACCACCAAAACAAACGAACATTTGCCGTAACTTGTGACGGGTTACGAAACCGTATTTTCTTAATTGCCGTAACTTTCGGAAAATAAGCTGAAAGGTGATATTTTTTAAACGCGCTTGCTCCCTTTCACCGGACGGAAGCTCTCTGAAAAGCGATACGTTTAAAAACGGTTGTCCTTTGTCATAGCCTTTAAAGGTTAAATTGTATTTTTATTATATTAAACCGCTTTAAAAAAGTAAAGCGTTTAAAAGCCGCTGACCGTATAAATTATTGCAAAGCAATCTGGGCGGCGGCATTTATGTCCAGCGCGGCAAAGTTGCCCGCGCGGTACTGTATAAGCCCTTCGGCGGCAATCATTGCGGCGTTGTCCGTGCAGTACTTTTTTTCAGGCAGGATGAGTTTTAAATCCGCCTTTGCGCACTCATCTGAAAGCCGCGTTCTCAGATATTCGTTCGCCGCGACTCCGCCGCCCGCCGTAACCGTATTTACCCCCAGCCTTACCGCGCAACCGACCGTCTTTTTAACCAGCGGTTCCAAAGCGGCAACCTGAAATGAAGCGGCAACGTCAGCAGGATTAAACTTCTCGCCGCGCTGCGCGCTGTTGTGGCAGAAGTTCATAACTGCGGTCTTCAATCCGCTGTATGAAAACTGCATTTTGCCGCTGTTTCTGACAAGCGCCTGCGGCAGGGTTATTTCCGCCTTTCCGCTCTCCGCCAGCCTTTGAACGTTCGGTCCCCCTGGATAGGGCAAACCCAAAATTCTTGCAACCTTGTCAAACGCTTCGCCCGCGGCGTCGTCGCAGGTAGAGCCAAGAACTTCGAATTCGGTATAGCTTTTTGTGTGCAATATCGCGGTATGTCCGCCGCTTGCGAGCAAGGTCACGTAGGGCGGTTTAAGATTGCCGTCGCAAAGGTACGCCGCGGCGAGATGACCGCGGATATGGTTTACCGCAATCAGCGGAATATTTAAAGAATACGCCAAAGACTTAGCAAAAGATAGCCCCACCAAAAGCGCGCCCAAAAGCCCCGCGCCGTAGGTTACGGCAACCGCGTCCAGATCTTTTAAAGCAATACCCGCTTCCTTTACCGCGCGTAAAACCGCGCTGTCCACCGCGTCCGTGTGGGCGCGCGAAGCAATTTCAGGCACTACGCCGCCGTATTTAGCCTGTTCTTCCGCGGACGAAATTATCACGCTTGAAAGCAGTTTACCGCCGCGGATAACGGCGGCGGCTGTTTCGTCGCAACTGGATTCTATCCCCAATATTACTGGAGTTTCTTTAATGGTAAAATTTCCGTACATAATTCAAATGCGGCGGTCCTGCCGCCGCGTTAATTTATATGGTCTTTTTTAAATAATCGATTATAAAGCCCTGAATGTCGCCGTCCATTACCGACTGCACGTTGGTGTTTTCGTAACCCGTGCGGTGGTCTTTTACGAGAGTGTACGGACAGAACACGTAAGAGCGTATCTGGCTGCCCCACTCTATCTTTTTAATTTCGCCTTTAAGTTCGGCGTCGGCGGCTTCGCGCTCGGCAATCTGTCTTTCAATCAGCTTGGCGCGCAGGTACTGGAAAGCCATTTCTTTATTCTGGAGCTGGCTTCTTTCATTCTGGCAGGTTACCACTATTCCCGTGGGGAAGTGGGTTATTCTTATCGCGGTTTCGGTCTTGTTGACCTTCTGTCCGCCCGCGCCGGACGAACGGTATACGTCTATCCTTATATCTTCGTCGCGTATTTCAACGTCCGCTTCGTCGTCCACTTCGGGCATAACTTCCAAGGACGCAAACGACGTATGGCGGCGTTTGTTACTGTCGAACGGGGATATGCGCACAAGTCTGTGGACGCCCTTTTCCGCTTTTAAAAAGCCGTAGGCGTTTTCGCCGTCCACGCGGAAACTCACGCTCTTCAAACCTGCTTCGTCGCCGTCTTCAAAGTCCATTTCGGTTACTTTAAAGCCCGAACGCTCGCAATAGCGGG
>CAOMHR010000061.1 GCA_948482865.1 Christensenellaceae bacterium | reverse complement strand
CACGCGCGAATACCATTTAAGGGACGTAATGTTTTCGGTAAGGCAGGGCGACACCGTGTATCTGACGGTTGAGCGCGGCGGTAGCGAAACAGAAGTGGCAGTATCTTTCAACAGCAATTCGTATTTCAGGAAAACGGCATAAAAAAACTCCGCTATATAGCGGAGTTTTTTTACTGTTCTATTTTGTTTATATCGTAAGGGGTAACCTGATATACGTAATAATTAAGCCAGTTCATATAGAACAGATTTGCGGTGGAAGACCAGTTCATTTTGACTTCGGTCATATCTTTGTCCGCGAAATAGTTTACGGGCGGCTCAATGTCAAGCCCCTTTTGAACGTCGCGCTCGTATTCGTTTTTAAGGGTAAATCTGTCGTATTCCATATGCCCCGTTACGAACACCCTGCGGTTGTCAACGCTCTTGATTATCGAAGCTCCCGCGCGTTTGGAGTATGCCAGAATTTTAAGCCCGCGCACGTGAAGAATATCTTTTGCGTAAATTAAAGTATGGCGCGAATGCGGCATATGAAATTCGTCCGAAATTCCGCGCATTAAAGGTTCGGGCACGCCGTCGCGTACGCGGTTGTGCGCAAATATGCCGAAGCACTTCTTCTTTAAAGGGTGCTTTTTTATTCTGTAAAAATGGTACAGCGCCGCCTGCGCACCCCAGCAAATAAAGAGAGTGGAAGTGACGTTTGTCTTTGTCCAGTCCAGAATTTCTTCAAGCTCGCGCCAGTATGCAACTTTTTCAAACGGCATATTTTCAACGGGCGCGCCGGTTATAATCATTCCGTCGAATTTGCTGTTTTTTATTTCGTCAAACGATTTATAAAATTTTTCAAGATGCCCCAAATCTGTGTGAGTGGCGGTGTACGATTCCGTCCGCACGAGAGTAATGTTTACCTGCAACGGCGAATTTGACAAAAGGCGCATGAACTGCGTTTCCGTCGTTTCCTTGGTGGGCATCAAATTCAATATCGCAATTTCAATCGGGCGTATTTCCTGTGAAACCGCCCGTTCGCAATCCATAACAAAAATTCTTTCGCCTGTCAGAATTTTGTATGCGGGAAGGTCTTTATTGATAACTATGGGCATTAAACTTTCTCCAGTGCCTGCTTTAAATCTTCAATAATGTCGTCGGGGTTTTCAATGCCTACGGAAAGCCTTATAAGATTATGCGGTACGCCCGCCTTAATAAGGTCTGCTTCCGAAAGCTGTCTGTGTGTGGTTGAAGCGGGGTGCAGGACGCAACTTCTTACGTCCGCAACGTGGGTTTCCTGCGTAATAAGTTTTAATGCTTCCATAAAAGCTGCGCATTTTTCAACACTGCCCTTTATGCCGAAGCTCAGCATACCGCCCTGTCCCGCAGGAAGATATTTTTCCGCAAGTTTATGATACTTGTTGTCAGCGAGCGAAGGGTGAAGTATCCATTCTGTTTTGGGATGCGCCGAAAGAAACTCTGCAACTTTTTTTGCGTTGGAGGAGTGCCTTTCCATTCTCAATGCCAGCGTGTCGCAACCTATGTACGAAATAAACGCGTTTTGCGGACTCATAATTGCGCCAAGGTCGCGTATCATCTGCGCGCGGCACTTTGTCCCGAACGCTACGGGTAAATCGGCGTAAACAAGTCCGTGGTAGCTTTCGTCGGGCAGATTAAAGGAAGGGTAACGCGCGTTGTTCTTAAAATCGAAGTTGCCGGCGTCTATGATAACGCCGCCCAGCGCCGCCGCGTGCCCGTCCAGATATTTCGAAGACGAATGAATTATCAGGTTCGCTCCCCATTCTTTGGGACGGCATAAAACAGGGGTTGCGAGCGTGTTGTCCACCGCAAACAGCAGTCCGTGCTTTTTTGCGATATCCGCAATTTTTTCAAAGTCAAGTACTATTATAGATGGGTTTGCAATCGTTTCGGTGAAAATCAGTTTGGTTTTGCCGTCTATCAGTTTTTCTATTTCTGCGGCGGGCGCGTCGGGGTCGAAAAATCTGCACTCTATGCCCAGTTTCGGCAAGGTTGTTGAAAACAGATTGTAAGTTCCGCCGTAAACCGCCTGAGAAGTAAGAATGTTGTCTCCCGCGCCCGCAACGGTCAGCACGGCAAGAGTAGTCGCGCTCATTCCCGAAGCGCAACCTATGCCGCACGCGCCGCCTTCGAGAGCGGCAACTTTCTGTTCGAACGCCGCAACCGTGGGGTTTGCAAGGCGCGTGTAAAAATATCCGTCGCTTTTCAAATCGAACAAATCAGCCATATCCTGCGTTTTATCGTACGCAAAAGTGGTTGACTGTACAACGGGCGGAATTCTCGCTTCGCCGCTTGCCGGCGTATAGCCCGCCTGTACGCATAGGGTGTCTAACTTGTAATTCTTATCCATAAATTTATCCTTTTCCCCGCAGGGGTAAAAATTTATCTGTATTCTTTAATCTGTCTTTCCAGCGCGCGTTTTTCGTCGCGTTCGGCTATTGTGCGCTTTTTGTCGTAATTCTGTTTTCCCTTACAAAGCGCAATTTCGGCTTTGATAAGGCTGTCTTTGAAGTATAGCGAAAGGGGGATAAGAGTATAGCCCTTTTCGTTTATTTTGCCTACTATTTTATCAATTTCATAGCGGTGCATCAGAAGTTTTCTGTCCCGCTTTGATTCCTTGGTTGAAAAAGCCCCCGCCTTGTCGTAAACCGCGATATGCGCGTTTTTAAGGGTGACTTCGCCGTTTCTTATAAAGCAGAACGCTTCTTTAAGGTTACAGTTCCCCGCCCGTAAAGACTTGACTTCGGCTCCTTCCAGAACTATTCCCGCTTCGTATTTTTCCAGTACAAAATACTCGAACAAAGCGTACTTGTTGTAAGTTATGGTTTTCATAAATTTATTATATCACAAATTGTTTTCCTGCGCAATAGAAAAGGTCACGCGCTTTCTGCCGAAATCGCACCCGTCGACGCGTATTTTAAGTTTATCACCCAGTCTGAACGAGTTGCGCCTGCCTTTCAGTAAAAATTTTTCGGCGAAAAACGTGTAGTCGTCGTCGGGCAGATATTCAGTCGGAATCAAGCCTTCCACGGTGTTTTCAAGCTCGCAGAAAACTCCGAAATTAGTCACGCCGGAAACGGTCGCGTCGTATATCTCGCCTATCCTTTCAGACATATATTCCAGCTTGTACAAATCGTCTACTTCGCGCTCTGCTTCGTCTGCCGCGCGTTCGCGCTCGGAAGTGTCAATGCCCGCCTGTTTTGCGTTTTCTTTAAATTTCAGACCGTTTCTGCCGCGTAAAACTTCTTTAAGCGCGCGGTGTACGAACAAATCGGGATAGCGGCGGATTGGCGACGTGAAGTGGCAGTAGCAGGAAGAAGCCAGCCCGAAGTGTCCGCGGTTTTCTTCGGAATATCTCGCTTTTTGCATACAGCGAAGCATAACTTTGTTTATTACCTGAAAGTAAGGTTTGTCCGCGGCGGATTTTAATATGCGTTGAAAATCCGCAGGTTCCGCGTCGTCGCCGTCCAGTTTTGCGTTTATACCCAAATCTTTCAAAAACGAAGTAAGCGTTTCAACTTTTTCGCGCGAAGGGGCTTCGTGTATCCTGTAAAGGCAGGGAATACCGCGCTTTGAAGCAAAATCGGCAACCGCTTCGTTTGCGGCTATCATAAACTGTTCAATAACTCTTTCGGAAATTGTCCGTTCGTAGTCGGGTATTACGATTTTTCCGTTTTTGTCGGTGTAGATCTTGGCTTCGCGCACGTCCAGATTGACGCAGCCAGCGTCGTCGCGGTTTTTCTCCATTGTAAGACACAGCTTTTGCATAAGGCTTACCGTTTCAACCAAATCGGGATATTTTTGGCACGCCTGTGTTTCGCCGTTGCAAATCGCGGTTACGTCCGAATAGGTCATTTTATGGCGGCTGTTTATCACGCTTTCGAAAACTTCGTAATTAAGCCGTCTGCCGTCGCCGTCAAAGGTCATCACGCAGGACATTGCGTATCTGTCTTCGCCTTCGTTCAGAGAACACGCGCCGTTTGAAAGCGACTTCGGCAACATTGGTAAAACCGCGTCGGGGAAGTATACGCTTGTGCCGCGCGCATACGCTTCGTTATCCACAACCGAGCGGTATTTTACGTAACGGCTCACGTCAGCGATATGCACCCCTAAAATATATTTTCCGTCCGCAAATTCAAGCGATACGGCGTCGTCAACGTCGCGCGTGTCCGCGCCGTCTATAGTAAAAATCAGCTTTTCGCGCAAATCTCTCAATCCGTCGGCGGACACGGGCTTTGCCGCGGCGTTTTCGGCTTCGCGGACTACTTCTTCGGGGAATTCAGAATACAGTCCGTGCGCGCGGATTATAGAAAGCACTTCAACAGCAAAATTGCCGCCTTCGCCCAAAATTTCAATTACCTTGCCGCCGGGCATACGGTTCTGCGGGTAAGAAGTTATTTCGCAAAGCACTTTGTCGCCGTCTTTGGCGTTTAAAGAAAGGGCAAGGGGTATCGCCACTTCGGGAAGTTTTGCGTCGTCCGGCTGCAATATTCCAAAACCGCCTTCCACGCTGAAAACGCCCACGACTCTGGTTCTGCCGCGCTTTGTAATTTCAACGATATATCCTTCGTCGGCAGTGCCTTTTACCGGCGCCGCCAGAACGCTGTCGCCGTCATATGCGCCGCAAAGGGAGTGGGGCGGAATAAAAAAGTCGTTTTTAAATTTTTCCTTGTCGTCGGGTTCCACAAAGGCGAAGCCCCTTGCATTGCCGCGCACCGTGCCTGAAAATACGCCCGCCTGCTTGGGCGTGCAGTATCTGCCTTTTCTGTCGCGCATAATTTTGCCTTCCCTTTCAAGTTCGCGCAATATACCTTTGGCTTCTTTCCGCGCCTGCTTTGTGTGAATGAAGGGGTTAAGGTTTACAATTTCGTGCTCGCTTTTAAAGGCGAAGTTTGATTTTATTTGAATTAAAATTCTCTCTTTTAAAGTCATAATCTAAAAAAAATAGCGGCTTTTTCAAAAGCCGCCCTAAAATATTTGCAATTAAGAAGCTACCAACAAGCCTATAACATAAGCGACTATTGCAAGAAACGCAATAACGCCGAGACAAACCCAGCTCCATTTTTTAAGCTGGCTGTCAATGGATTTACCCCTGTGTTTGCCGAAGAATGTTTCGCTTGATGCGGTAATACCCTGAATACCGTCCGAGTTGCTTTTCTGGAACAGAACAAGGATAATTGCGACCAACGCGGTAAGGAATATTAAGACAAGGCAGGCTACCGAAACGGTCATATACAATGTAAATATCGCGTCCGACAGCATCAATGAATTTGCCATAATTTAAACCTCTTGAATGATTTACCTGAAAATTATATCACAGAGTAATTATTTTTACAATCAAAAACAAGCCTTATTTAAAAAAATTTTACCCCGATTTTTTAAATTTAAACCCCTTTTCCCCGAATTTATTGATAATAAAAATTCCAGCGCATACGAGAACGAGCGCAATAAGGGTAAAGTAGGATAAAAGCTGGTCATATTCCGCAAGGACCAAGGCGGAAAACACGGCGCCGAAAAGGGGGTTGGTGCTTTTGAACACCGCAACTTTGGATACGGGATTGTACTTTAAAAGGAAGCCTTGCAGCGTGAAAGCGCACGCGGACAAAAATGCAAGGTACAAAAGCATAAACGCCGCGCCTGCGTCGATATGCGTAATTCTTCCGCCGCAACTTAAACCTACTATCGTGAGAGTTAAGCCGCCTATAAAAAACTGATATCCGCACAGAACAGTTGTGTCTTCGTGCTTGGAAAAAACTTTTACAAGCCCTGCCGCAACCGCTGCGGATAGTCCCGAAAAAATTATGAACCCTTCACCCAAAAATTCAAACGAAAAAGTGAAATCACCGCCCACGTTTAAAACCACGATTCCGCCGAAACCCAGCAGGCAACCCAAAAGTTTTATCAGATTAAATTTTTCCGTGCGGAAAATAAAGCAGGCTATTAGTATGGTAAAAAATACGCCCAAGCCGTTTAATACCGCGGATTTAACGCCCGTAGTATGCGCAAGACCTATATAAAAAAAGGTGTATTGCATTGCGGTCTGAAAAAGCGCCAATAGCATTACCCGCCAGATGTTTTTAGGTTTTGGCGCAATAAATTTTTTTTGCGTAATGCAGCCGAATATTATGACCAGCACTCCGGCAAGGGTGAAACGCATACCGGCAAACAGGATAACCGAAGCCCAGTCGTTCTGCGAATCTATCTGAAAAAATCTGTACCCCAGTTTAACGCACGGGAAAGCGCTGCCCCACAAAACGCAGCATATTATTGCGCCGACGCAAACTACCCAGTTTTTGGTAAAAAAATTTTCTTTGTCTTTAATAATCACGTTATTATTATATTGTAAATAAAAAAATTAGGCAAACGGTTTTGCCTAATCGTTTAAACACAAAATATCGTCCGCCGAAGCATCGATTATTTTGCACAGGTTTGCAAAAGTTTCCAGCGACGGAAAAATATCATCACACATATACTTGTTCACCGTGGTAGGGTGGACGTTAAGTTTTTCTGCAATTTCTTTTTGGGACATCGGACATGATTTTATTGCGCTTCTCAATCTGTCTTGTATTTCTTTAAAGGCTATCATATAAAACAATATAGTATATTACTCTATTTTTTACTTGACAATAGAGTAATACTCTATTATAATATGATTTACTTGTTTGCCGATTTTTATCACATCATCTTTCTCAACATCATTTGTAGTAATTTTTTTGTAAACAAGTAAAGTGCGGCGGACTTTAAAAGTCCACCGCACTGTTTTAATTTTCTGTAATTACTTTTTTAAACCTAAAATCTCGTCGGATGATACGTCAAGAATTTCACACAAATTCGCAAATGTGTCTATTGAAGGAAATTTGTCATGGTGAAGATAGTAACTTATGGTGGACGGGTTGACTCCGAGTTTTTTGGCAATTTCCTTTTTAGAAAATACGCTTGTGTTAATTGCTTCGCGCAGATTTTTTTGGATTTCTAAAATACTAATCATAAAAAAATTATTGCACAATGTACAATTTTTTAATAGACATTTGTACAATATACAAATATAATATGATTATGCTTGTTTGTTATTAGTTTATTACATCATCTTTCTCAAACATTATTTGTAAATATTTTTGCAAACAAGCAAGGTGCGGCGGACTTTCAAGTCCGCCGCACTGCTTTTGTAATTTGAATTACTTAATTAAACTTTTGCCTGTCATCTCTTGCGGCACGGGCAAGCCCATAACGGTCAGGAGAGTGGGGGCAAGGTCGGCAAGTACGCCGTCCGTTCGCAGTTCCGCGTTTTTGTATTTATCGGAAACTAAAACTACCGGCACGGGATTTGTCGTGTGCGCCGTAAAGGGAGAGCCGTCGTCGGAAATGAGTTTGTCTGCGTTTCCGTGGTCTGCCGTAAGTAGCGCAGCGCCGCCCATTTCAAGAATTTTATCCGTTACCTTTTTAACGCATTCGTCAACGGTATTCACGGCTTTTATAACAGCGGGGATAATTCCCGTGTGTCCTACCATATCGCAGTTTGCATAGTTTAAAATCATTACGTCGAATTTGCCGCTGTCAAGCTCTTCCAAAACTTTTTCGGTCACTTCGTAAGCGCTCATTTCGGGCTGTAAGTCGTATGTTGCAACTTTAGGCGAAGGTATCAGGTCGCGCTGCTCGCCGTCGTTGGGTGCTTCGATACCGCCGTTGAAGAAAAACGTGACGTGCGCGTATTTTTCCGTTTCGGCAATGCGCAGCTGCTTTTTGCCGAGTTTGGCAAGGTATTCGCCGAGAGTGTTGTCAAGCGAAGTTTTTCTGAACGCGATATCAACGTTTTCAAGGCTGGCGTCGTATACGGTGAAGCAAACGTACGTCGGGTCGATAAAGCCCGTTTTCCTTTCAAAAGCGGTTCCTTTCTGAACGGTAAAATTCTTTTCTGTGAACGCGCGTGTAATCTGGCGCGAACGGTCGGGGCGAAAGTTGAAACATATTATGCTGTCGCCCTTTTCGATAAGTCCCAAAGGTTTGCCGTTTTCGCACACGTTTGCGGGCAAAATAAATTCGTCGGTCGTGCCTTGGGCATAGCTTTCTTCAACCGCTTTAACGGGGTCTTCGCAATGTAAACCCGTGCCTGTGGTCAGCATATCGTAAGCCTTTTCAAGTCTGTCCCAGTTGTTGTCGCGGTCCATTGCATAGTATCTGCCGCAAACGGAAGCTATTTTTCCGCAGCCGATATTTTTCATTTCTGCTTGCAGATTTCTTATAAAACCCGCGCCAGAAGTGGGGGCGGTATCTCTGCCGTCCATAAAGCAGTGTACAAAAACGTTTTCAAGATTTTTATCTTTCGCCAGTTTCAGAAGCGCGTATAAATGTGTAATGTGGCTGTGAACTCCGCCGTCGGACAGCAGTCCGTACAGGTGTAGTTTTTTATTGTTTTGCTTTGCGTTTTCAACGGCTTTTAACAGCGCGGGGTTTTCAAAAAAGTGACCTGGAATATGGGGAAAAAACTGAAAATCACGGAAAATGAGAAATACACACTTTAGGACGT
>CAOMHR010000060.1:2226-8567 GCA_948482865.1 Christensenellaceae bacterium | reverse complement strand
TCGCTTTTGCTGCGTATAAGCATTTTATCAAGCCCCAGCCTGCGCGACACGTTGCCGAGCGCGGCGTCCGAAACAACCGATTTTCTTCTATCGGTCATCTCGCCTTCGCTGCCGCCGTCGTTAAAAATGATTTCGGACGCTATAAATTCGAGTATAGCGTCGCCGAAAAATTCGAGCTGTTGGTTATTTTCCGTCGAAGCCGAAGGCAACGTCAGGGCAAGCCGTAAAAGGTCTTTATTTTTAAAGGTGTACCCCAGCGCCTTTTCCGCTTCACTCGCCGACATTGATTATCTCCGAAAGCCCTTCTATTCCGCAGTCGTCCAAAAGCTGTTCTATTGCGGGGATTAGCGCGTTGCGGTGAACGGTTGCCGCGTGGTTGATTGAAGCCGCTATCGTTTCCGGCTTGGAAGAGCCGTGGCTTTTTATAACGGGTTTTTTCAGACCCAGCAGCAGAGCGCCGCCCGCCTTATCAAAGTCAAGCTGTCCGCGCATACGCTTTATGGCTTTGCGCATAAACAGATAGCCTATTTTTGAAGAAAGCGAAGAAGAAAATTCTTTTTTCAGAACGCCGAGAACAAGTTTGCCGCAGCCTTCCATAGACTTTAACGCTATGTTGCCCGAAAAGCCGTCCGCAACCACTACGTCGAAATCGCCGAGCATAATGTCACGCCCTTCCGCATTGCCCACAAAATTTATTCCCTTTAACGCGTTTAAGCACTGATAAGTCTGCTGTCTCAACGGGTCGCCCTTATGCTCTTCAGAACCGTTGTTCAAAAGACCCACTTTGGGATTTTCAACGCCGAAGCCCGCCTTTGCGTAAGCCGAAGCTAAAATCGCAAACTGGCAGAGCATCTCTATTTTGCACTCCGCGTTTGCGCCGCAGTCGTTTAACAGAGTAATTCCGCCGCGCGAATTGGGAATGGGCGCGCACAGCGCGGGGCGTTTTACGCCGCGTATTCTGCCTAAGATGAGCTGACCGCCGGCAATCATTGCGCCTGTAGAACCCGCGCTTACCAGCGCGCAGATATCTTCTTCCTTTTTCAGCATCCAGAAAGCGTGTATAAGTGAAGAACCTTTCTTTTTAACCGCTTCCGTAGGAACGTCGTTCATATCTATAACGTCGGGGCAGTCCACAATTTCAAAACGGGATTTATCGTATTTATGCCTGTCCAGTTCGTCTTGAATTTCGTCCTTTCTGCCTGTCAGGATAATGTAAAGCTGTTTATCCTTTTGCGAAGCAATGACCGCGCCCGCAACCGTAGCGCGGGGAGCATTGTCGCCGCCCATGGCGTCCACTAATATTTTAATCATTGATACTCCTGATATTTTACCGCAAAATATTATAGCACACTCATTTTAAAAACACAAATAAAAAAGCAAGGAAGAGCAAACCTTTAATCAGGTCCGCCCTTCCCCGTTTTTATGCTCTCCGCCTCTTGCGTGAATTAAGTGACGTTGTTATTGTAACAAATAAATACCTGTTTGTATCCGTTATACCTAAATAGGTATAAAAAAATTTACTATCAATAAAAAGACATTTCAACTGTGCCCAGATTGACATAAAAACGCTTATATCGTTAAATAACACATTCACTTCCCCGATTTTGGGGAATTAAACAAATTTTTAAATTTTATGATAAAATTTTATTATGTTCAAAAAAATTCTAATTAATTTAATGAATGAAAAACAACTCACCCAAAAGCAATTAAGTCTGTATGCGGATATACCTGCCACTACAATAAGCGGCTGGCTAAACGCAGGCAGATTGCCCGATTATAACGCATTAATTAAATTGAAAACATTTTTCAACGTTTCAGTCGATTATCTTCTCGGTCTTTCCGACTATTAATTAAATAAAAATTTTTTATAGAACGGCGCGCAAAAAATTGCACGCCGTTTTTTTACTTTTTTATGCGTCATTCTGAGCCTGCCAAAGAATCCCGCGGGAGTTTAAGATAATCGACTGCGCTCAGGGTGACGCAGAAAGGTCATCTGTCTCTTCCGGATTTTCGGTGGCGAGAGTTACTTTTTTTACGGGCGCGTACTTGTCGCGGCGCAAAACTTTTCTTTTGATTACCGCGCCGTTGCGCGTAACAGTTAAATAGCCCGTGCTCTCGGTGCCGTCCCTTCCCGCCTTAACCTGCGACTCGTCTTCGGTAATTTCTTCGGGCGCGGGAATTGTGCCCGTCACTTCCGATTTGTAAAAATACTGGTTGCCGTCGCTTCTGCCGTAGAAGTCGAACGCGACGTAGTTTGTTCCCGTGCGCGCGCGGATATATAAAGTCGTAGGCGCGACGTTTTTAAATTTTAAATCAAAATAATTTCCGCTCACCATTGCATCGCACGACGGCGGCACGTAACTTACCGAAAGCGAATGCGGATGATACTCTTCGATTTCACAGCCGCACAGCAGAGCCGCGTTGTAAATTGTTGTGCTGACCTGACATACGCCGCCGCCGACCCCTTCTACAAATTCGCCCTTTTCAATAATTTTTGCGGGTTTGAAACCCCTTTCCGCCGTCCGCTCGCCAACCGTACCGTTGAACGAAAACACTTCGCCCACGCCCAGCGTACTGCCGTTTATTTTTTCGGCGGCAAGACGGATATTGTGCGAACGCGCTAAGTTGCTTCCGTCAAAATAAGTTACAAAGGACGAGAGCAGGCGCGTGTCGCGCTTGACCGCGCTCAATGCCGTCTGCCGCTTTACCGTATCCGTTTTCAACTGCACTTTTTCAAAACCGCCCGCAAGCGAATTTTTTATATCGTTTAAAAGTTTATTTTTGTCCGCTTTGCAGCCGTCCGTTCCCGCGCAATAAGTGAAGGGCGCGCCGCTACTGTTGAAAATCGCGTAAGGCTCTACGGGAAGTACGCTCTCGTTATTGCAGATAATGTCGGCTATTTCCGAAAGTCCGTTAAGGTAATAACTTACCTGCAATTCGCTCTCGCCGCCCTTTTTTACAGATTTTATAAGTTTTTGCAGGTTGTCCTTGTAGCCGATTTCGGGATAGGTAAAACGGTACTCCTGCCTGTTTCCGCAAATGACAAGGCTCTTTGTTTTAAGCCCGTCTTCTATGCTCTGACGAATCAGAGCAACAGCCTGTTTTCTTGATTTGCCGCCTACGTCTATGCCGTTAATCACAACGCCGTGCGGCACGCGGTTAAAAAAGCCGCAGCACAAAAAAATTAAGCCCGCTGAAAAGGCGAGCGTAATAATAAGTAAATTCAATTTTAAAACTGTCTGTTTTTTCAAATCTTAAGTTTTTCCGCAAGCGCCCCGTCCGCGTCGAATACGGGGGTGCCGATTTTTCTTTTACCGCCGAAATAGTGCGTATCGGACCCGCCCGTCGCCAAAAGACCGAGTTCGCTTGCCGTCTCCTTATAGTACGCCGTCTCCTTAGCAGTATGTGTAGAATACACGCATTCTATGCCGTCAAGTCCGCAAGCCGCAAGTTTTTTTATAAGGCTTGTAACGCCGTTTTTATCCAACTCAATTCTCCCGGGGTGCGCAAGCGAAGATACGCCGCCGCAGGCTTTAATTACTTCAACCGCGTACTCGGGCGAAGGTCTTGCAATATTCGAAAATGCGGGCTTGCCCGAAGCAAGGTATTCGAGATAAAAATTAAACGGCGAACTTGCGTATCCCTTTTTTGCCGCCGCACGCGCAATGTGCATTGTATGGACGGGTATATTTTTTACAACCTGTACACTGAAAACTTCTTCCATTGAAAGGCGCACACCCGCTCTATTCAGTTTAAAAACGGTATCTTCGGCGCGGCGTACTGAGCCTTCCGCCAAATGTTTTGCAAACTCTTTATACGTTGCGCATTCAGTATCCAGACCGTAACCCAGCGTATGAATTTTTGTCTCGCCAGAATATGCCGAAACTTCTATGCCGCCCACAAATTTTATGCCGCGCTCTTTACAGCATTCATACGTTTCGCCGCAGGCGAGCATTGTGTCGTGGTCGGTCACCGCGATAAGTTCAACGCCGTTCGCGGCTGCGGATTGCGCAATTTCCGCAGGGGATAAAAGTCCGTCGGAATAATATGAATGAATGTGTAAATCCGCTCTCACTGTTTTATTTTGCCGTTCTCCACCTTTATTTTGTGCGTTTCCCTGCCGTACAATACGCGCTCGGCATGGGTGCAGGTCAGAATAGTCTGCAAGCCCTGCGTGCGCGTTGCAAGTTTTTTTCTTCTGGGTAAATCCAGCTCGCTCATAACGTCGTCCAGAACAAGCACGGGATACTCGCCCGAAAGTTTTTTGAAAATTTCCACTTCGGCAAGTTTTATTGAAAGAGCCGCCGTCCTTGTCTGCCCCTGCGAAGCAAAGTTTTTCGCGTCGGTGCCGTCGATTACGATATCCAGATCGTCCCTGTGCGGACCGGACGCGGTAAAACCCAGACGGATATCCCTGTCGTAATTTGCCGAAAGTTCGGAAAACAGTCTTTCGGAAAGCTGCTTTTCGTCGCCCTTATATTTCTTTTCGGGCGAAACTTCCAGTTTTTCCGCGCCGTCGGTGATATACGCGTGAATTTCGGCGGCTATCGGCGCAAGCATCTCTACAAACTCCGCCCGCTTCAAAGCGATTACCGCCGCGTATTTGCAAAGCTGCTCGTCCCAGACGGGCAAAGTTTCGTAAACAAGCTGTAAGTCGCGGTTCTTCAACAAGTTGTTGCGCTGCTCTAAAATTTTATTGTACCTTGAAAGCGCCACGTAGTAAGGGCGGAAAAGCTGGGATATGGAAACGTTTAAAAACCTGCGCCGCTCGTCAGGACCGTCCTGTATAAGACGCAGTTCGTGCGGGGAAAAGAATACGCTGTAAATATTTCCCAGAATATCGGCGTTGCGGGTAATTTTGTTGCCGTTCAGCTTCACTTCCCTGCCGCTTTCGGTTATTTTTGCGGATATCTCTATTTCGCCGTACACCCCTTCGGCAACGGCGGAAATTTCGGCGCAGTCGCAACCGTGGCGTATAAGCTGTTTTTCACGCCTGCAACGGGGCGACGTACCCGTGCAAAGGTAAAAAACCGCTTCGGCACAGTTGGTCTTGCCCTGCGCGTTTTTACCGAAAAGCACGTTAAGCCCTTCGCCGAAAGAGATGCTTTCGTTTTCGTAATTTCTGAAATTTTTTAATTTTAAATTTTTTATCCGCATTTATCTGAAAAACACTTTATTTTAATCGTATTTTGTATTATAATTAATTAAACTGCGGTTTTGTCCGCTATTACTATTATAACAAAAATTTTTCAAAACTCAAAGGATTAACGGCTTTATTATGGCAGAAAAGGGGAATTTCGACTTTTTATACAATCCCATCAAGGAAAAGATGCAGGAACTTGTGTCGCATATCAACTATACCACTTACATCGAAAAGCTGGTACCCGTTGACATTGACGGCAGATTTATAGTGCTTGAAACCCCCACCGAAAGTTTTGCCAGACACATTACCGGCACCCTTGCCGATAAAATGCGCGAAGCGATAATCAAAGCCGACGTGGGTCTTACCGATTTCAGGCTGAAAGTTGAAGGCAGCGACGGCTGGGCATACAACGCGCCCGACGACGGCGGCTACACCCCGCCCGCAAACGTTGACCCCAAATTCACCTTTGACAGCTTTGTTGTAGGCAAAAACAACGAATTCGTACACGCCGCGGCGCTCTCTGTCGCAAACGACCCCGCAGGCACCTACAACCCCCTTTTCATCTACGGCGAAACGGGACTGGGAAAAACCCACCTTATTCAGGCGATTGCAAACAAGGTAATAAAGGACAAACCCAACCTTAAAGTAATTTACGTGACCTGCGAACAGTTTGTAAACGAAATTATAGACACTATGTTTACAAGCCGCGGACCCGACGCGCGCGATAAAAGTATACGCTTACGGCAGTACTACCGCAACGCGGACGTACTTATTATAGACGATATTCAGTTTATCGAAAACAAAAAGGCGGTTCAGGAAGAATTTTTCCACACCTTCAACGAACTCGTTTCGAAAGGCAAGCAGATAGTAATTTCTTCCGACCACCCTCCCAAAGAGCTTACCGCTCTGGAAGAAAGGTTGAGAACGCGCTTTTCGGGCGGACTGCTTTTCGACATTCTCCCCCCCAACTTCGAAACCAAGATTGCGATATTGAAACGCAAATCGTACGAAAAGAAATGCCTTGTCCCCGACGACGTCCTTACCTTTCTTGCGCAGGACTCGGGCGACGACGTAAGAACGCTTGAAGGCAGACTGACAAAGGTAATATTCGCTTCCAAACTGCACGAAGAACCCATATCGGTCGAACTTGCGCGCAACGCGCTAAGCGAAGCTGTTTCGGAAGGCAAGGAAGAAATTA